>CAZJOB010000405.1:0-3807 GCA_964547435.1 uncultured Desulfatiglans sp.
TTACATGATCCATTTTATCGGGTTGACGTTTTTCAAGACTATCAATATTGTTGCATGCGTAAAAATTCCGATGATCGTCATTCCCGCCCCGAATCAAGTTCGTGAATAAACTCCGGCAGGAATCCATAAGTATCTTAAAGCAATGGATTCCGCGATCAAGTCGCGGAATGACAAACAGGGAAATCGACTTTTATGCACCCAGCAATATTATAAAAATATTCGTAAAAAGGCCAATCTTATTTAACTGTGAATCTCTTGAAATGCCTAATAATATAATAATAATTTAATAAATTTATTGAAATTTATAACAAAATATGTTGATTGTCAAACCTAAGAAATTGAAAATATATTATTTTGGAAAGAACTATGAGATCAAGAAAACCGGTCAGGACCTTATTCCTTTTAGCCCTAATTTTTATATTCAGTCTGCTTTTTTCTTCATGCGGTTTTTTTGCCACATCTTATCTTATTGGCAAAGGGGTAGTGACAGCGCCTTACAAGGTTACAAAACTGGCGGTAAAAACCATATATGGCACGGGAAAGGTCATATATAAAGTCGGCGAATTCACCTTTAAGGTGGTAAAGGCGCCTATCACATGGCCTTTTACCAGGGACGGCCTCGAGTCTATTGATGGCCTGCCGCCAAAAGAGGCAATAGCACAAGGCCGTGTGAAAATGGCACCTTATGTCGTCCATGGAAAGAAGTATGTCCCCATGTCCCTGAAAGAGGCAGGTAAATACAAAGAAAAGGGGATTGCCTCATGGTATGGAGAAGAAACCAGGAAAAAGAAGGGCGGGCACATGACCGCAAACGGAGAAGCATTTGACCCCGACGGTCTTAACGCTGCGCATAAGTACCTGCCTCTTCCCTCCTATGTAAGGGTCACAAATCTTGAAAACAAAAAGTCAATAATAGTAAGGGTAAATGATCGCGGTCCTTTTGTGGGTAACAGAATAATCGACCTCAGCGCGGGAGCCGCTAAAAAACTGGGATATTTTAAAAAGGGAACGGCCAGGGTGCTGGTTGAAGCCGTGGAAGTCGAGAGTTAAAGAAGGGATAAAAATGAACAAAGAAAGTCTGAAAAAGTTTCTGAAGGATGTGAGTAAAGGCAGTCTGTCGATTGAAGATGCACTTGAAAAACTTAAAGAACTTCCCTTTGAAGATATGGGCTTTGCAAATATAGATCATCATCGCGAGCTCCGAAGAGGGAGTTCTGAAGTGATCTTTGGCGAAAACAAGGAGGCTGAAGATATTGCCCGGATCATGGACAGCATGATCAAAATGGAAGAAAATGTTCTTGTTACTCGTCTTTCACAGGAAAAGGCCGACAGTTTACTTAAAAAATATCCCAATTCCGAGTATCACCGCAGGTCAAGAGTGCTTACATATACCCTTAATCCTGTTGAAATAACAGGCAGAGGAACCATTCTGGTGATATGCGCCGGAACATCTGATATTCCTGTAGCCGAAGAGGCAAGAATTACCGCGGAGTTTATGGGGAACAAAACAGGAATGATAAACGATGTGGGTATCGCGGGCCTGCACAGGCTGCTTGCCAGAAGAGAAGAGATTTTAAAGGCCGGGGTTCTCATTGTTGTCGCGGGAATGGAAGGCGCGCTTCCGAGTGTGGTTGGCGGACTGGTGGACAAGCCAGTAATAGCAGTGCCTACCAGCGTGGGGTATGGGGCGAGTTTCGGAGGAATAGCCGCTCTGCTGGGCATGCTCAATTCCTGCGCCTCGGGCGTGACCGTGGTGAATATTGATAACGGGTTCGGCGCGGGATACGCTGCCAGCGTGATAAACAGAAGAGGTTAGCCACAGACCCACACAGACATGTTCAAGATAACAGAAGAGGTTAGCCACAGACCCACACAGACATGTTCAAGATAAAAGAAGAGGTTAGCCACAGACATACTCAGGCAGGATAATAAAATTGTTTTTAAAACTTATGAGCAAAATAAGAAATGGATATCGATGAGATAACATACATCATTAATGGGGCAATTTTTGAAGTAAACCGTGAACTGGGCGGTGGCTTTCTTGAAAAAGTATATGAAAACTCCTTAATGATTGAATTAACAAACAAAGGACTTAAAGCAGAAAACCAGGTTCAGGTTGAAGTGAGATACAAAGGAATGCATGTTGGAGAATATTATCCTGATATTGTTGTTGAGAACAGCGTGATTATAGAAATTAAAGCGATTGAATCACTCCAAAAAATACATGAAGCACAGATTTTGAACTATCTGAAAGCCACAGGTTACAAGGTGGGTTTTCTGGTAAATTTTCGATATCCCAGGGCTGATATAAGGAGATTTATTCTTTAATCTCATGTAATTTTAAAAACATTATCCGTGTGTCTATGACGATGATTTTAATAATATAACCAGTCTGTATGGGTCTGTGGCAAAGGTTTTATAAATATAATCAGTCTGAGTGGGTCTGTGGCAAAGGTTTTATAAATATAATCAGTCTGAGTGGGTCTGTGGCTAATTCGCTTTTTCTCTTATCCTCTTCACCATCTTTTTCAACTCAGGCACTCTCTCTCTTTTGTCCTCATCCCAGCATGGCAGCAGGCTGTTGTTTTGATAAAGGGGTTCGTTTTTAAGGTCATATTCCGATACTCTGCATGCATCATTCCACAGCGCGGTTCCGGGCAGAGGGGAGTATTCCGCAAGGTAGGGCATGGCGCCAACTTCATCAGAAAACTCTATAGTGCTTGACACGGATTCAACAGACTGACCGGGCAGGCCCATAAGAATATAGGCGCCAAGTTCCTGTTTTTTAAAGCCTGCTCTGAGCAGATTTTCTATGGCCCTTTCGAAATCCCCTGTTCCCACCTTTTTATCTATCCGGTTATGAAGATCCATATCAGATGTTTCCAGCCCCAGACGAATGGTTTTGAAACCGGATTTATACAGGAGTCGTGCTACATCCGGATTTATTTGGTTCAGGTGCAGGGCATTTGGAGTATGAAACCTGAGATTGAGGCCCTTTGACATGATCTTTTCCAGAATCAGACAGATATGTTTTTCATGGTCTATAAGCAGTGCATCGTCATAAAAGGCAAAGTCTCTGACATTATGGGTTTTATGCCAGTACATAATTTCTTCAACTACTGCTTCGGGATCACGGCGATAGTAAGCAGGGTTGAGTATACTGCTCGCACAGTACTCGCATTTGTAGGGACAGCCCATGGAGGTCGTAATGCAGACATATTCAAGGCCGTTAAGCAGATCAAACGCCGGCCTGATTTCGCTCATGTAAAAATTATTGAGATGTATTCCAAACCTGTTCATTATATCAATAAAAGAATCCGGGTATTCCAGTGTGATATCATCCGCCACATAATCCGCACCTGAGATCCTTTTGGCATGTTCTCCGCATAATCTGGCATATATACCGCCCAGTATAACCGGAATGCCGGGATGGATCTCTTTTGCTATTCTTATTGCCTCTATAACGCCTGGGTACCAGTAGGTCATGAGTGAAGTAACAAGGATGGCGGAAGGATTCTTTATCTTTTTCAGATCATCCCTGAAGAATTCCTTGCTGATACCGTATCTGCTGTATGTCCTCTTTATATTTTCAAGGGCCGGCGGTTTTTTCACAGGTTCCCTGAAGTATTTGCCCGTGCCGTATGCGCGGCGGACAGGTTTTGTCAACGAGGGTGCCTGATTCATTCTGGGATGATGCACATCCATACAGTCGATAAGACTTACAGAGAAACCCTGATCACGAAGAAGACCTGCGATATAAAGAAGACCAAGCGGTTTTGACCAGAGGTCATAGGCCGCAAAATCGTA
>CAZJOB010000406.1:0-3801 GCA_964547435.1 uncultured Desulfatiglans sp.
GAGATCAGGTATGATGAAATGCTCATCTTGCCTGCGTCGGCGGCATCGGCATCTATCTGTCGGAGGACATCTATTATAAGAGTATCCTCCCAGTTTAATATTATCTGGATCGCTTCTTCCGGCCTCATGCTGTATATCTTTTGCGCAAGATCGGCAATATTTCTTTTATAGCCGGAATACATGCTTTTTTCTTTCTCAATTCTTTCTTTTTCGAGATTCAGCCCCTTCCTTATTTCCTGAAGTTTCTCCTTCTCTTTATCCAGCTCTTTTTCCGTCTGTTCGATAGATGCTTCCCGTTTGTCTAATGCTTCCACCCTTTCATTGAATTTTTCCTTTTGCTTTTCAAACTCCTCGCGCTCAATAAGAGAAGGTTCATCATCAGACGCATTCAGTACGGATACGGCATCGCGATCAGTATATGACCTGATTACTTTGTGTATGTTTATCAGCCCTATGTAGTCAAGCCAGAATATACCTACAATTATAATGAATACTATTAGTATTAAAAGATAAATGATTTTAGCTTTTTCAGTTGTCATTTTCATAATATACTTCCATTATGACAATATTGTTACCTTAATGAATAATTCATTGAGGTGCGTATTATTTGATATTTTGAATATAAGCATCAATGACTTTTTTCACATACTCCTTTGTCTCTGCAATTGAAGGGATATCACCTTTTTTATCAACAGCCTTTTCGCCTGCATTATAGGCAGCAAGCGCCTTTTTAAAATCCCATTCATATTTATCCATCAGTCTTTTTAATATATTGATCCCTGCCTGTATGTTTTCTTCAATGTTAAATGGATCTGTTACTTCCATATCTTTTAAAGCAGCAGGCATAATCTGCATAAGTCCTGCAGCGCCTTTAGGGGAAACAGCTTTCGGATTATATCCGGATTCAACTTTTATAACCGCATCCACGAGAGCAGGCGGCAGGCCGTTTTTTACCGCATAATCCTTTGCAATATCTTTTATGAGAGAAGCCGGGATTTCTGTTCTGTTTTGTAATTCTTCATTTTTATTGACAGCGGTTATCTGCTCATTTAGAGTCTCGGCAAAATTTTTGTTCTGTGCATTGTTTTCAACATTGAATGAATAATTTCTGCTGGAACTGAAACGTTTTTGAATTTCATTGATTCTGTTTAAAACTATATTCATGTCCTGAAGCATCTGATGCCTCCGGTTATAAATTTATTGATATAAATCATCAGCGCGTTTTTTAAGATAGATTTTCTGATTAGTATCATCATTTTCTTTTGCTATTTCTCTGTTTAAGTTATATAAATATTCCCTGTATTTTCTTTCCTTTAACTTCTCCACAACTTTCTTTTCTTTTGAGGCTTCCATCAATCTTCCTCTTACTCTTTGTATTGCCGGTTCCATTTGCCGTATTTTGGTTTCGGCAATGTTAATAGCCTTGGTGGCATTGTCCGTAAATCGTTCATACGTCAGTACCTCATTATACGAAAAGGTTTTCTTTACCATTGATGTTCTTAAAGCTTCTTTCCTTTGAGACATACTTTGCTGTAATTCAATCTGTTTATTCCTTTCAATATTCTGCAGATTAACAAGTTCTGCGAGTTCATTTTTAATTTGTTTTTCTCTGGCCTCCCGTAAATCTAAAAGCTTATGCAGTTTAAACTGAAATTTCTTCATTATAACGCATCAACTCCTAAAAAAACTGCCTATCTCTTTATCTGATTTATCTGAGCAAACGGCCGCCTTGTGTCTGCTCTGGGAGGCCGTGCTGTTTCATGGGTAAATAACCCCTTTAATTTTGCTAAAATATCTTTAAATGTATCCCTTTCGTACATATCCTGTTTCAGGAACGCGTTTATGCTGCCTATCATTTCCATTGCTTTGTCAACCAGTGCATTGGAACCTTTCGCATAAGCCCCCAGGGTGATCAGATCTTCAGCATCCTTATATGAAGCAAGGAGTTCGCGGAACTGGTTCGCGGCTTTCTGATGTTCATTATCAATTACGTCTCTCATACATCTGGATACAGAAGCAAGGACATCTATGGCCGGATAATGCCCTCTGTTCGCCAAATTGCGGTCAAGCACAATGTGGCCGTCAAGGATTCCCCTGACTGCATCAGCGATCGGCTCGTTCATATCATCAGCTTCAACAAGTATTGTATAAAAGCCGGTTATGCTTCCATGTCCTTCTTTTGTGCCTGAACGCTCGAGCAGTCTTGGAAGCAGAGAGAATACCGACGGCGGGAAACCTCTCGTAGCGGACGGCTCGCCTGCGGCAAGGCCGACTTCCCTTTGCGCCAGGGCGAACCGTGTAACAGAGTCCATCATAAGGTTGACGTCTTTGCCCTTATCCCTGAAGTATTCAGCCAGCGCGTGGCCCAAAAAAGCTCCTCTGATTCTGAGCATAGGCGGCTGATCGGATGTCGCCACTACAACTACCGACCGTTTAAGGCCTTCCTCGCCCAGTTCTCTTTCCACAAAGTTCCTGACTTCCCGGCCGCGTTCTCCGATCAATACGATTACATTTATATCCGCTGATGTGTAGCGCGCTATCATTCCTAAGAGAATGGATTTGCCCACGCCGGAACCGGAGAATATGCCTATTCTCTGTCCCTTCCCGACAGTAATTAAGCCGTCTATTGCTCTTATGCCTACGGACAGCGGTTTATCAATGATGCTTCTTGCTAAAGGATTAAGAGTTTTCCCCATTACAGGGTATCGTTCTTTAGTGAAGATTTCTCCCTTGCCGTCAAGAGGTTTGCCGAGTCCGTTTATCACTCTGCCGAGAAGTTCGTTGCCTACAGGCACAGAAAGGGACGATCCGGCTGCGATTACTTCGGCACCGGCGATCACTCCTTTCATCTCGCCAATCGGCATAAGAATAATCCTGTCCTTATTGAATCCCACGACTTCCGCGTACAAAGGCTCTCCGTTTTCAATTTCTATTTTGCATAGTTCCCCGTGTTTAACTACCGGGCCTTTGGATTCTATTGTTAATCCTACAATCCTTTCAACCCTGCCGGTGAACTTGATAACCTCTGTCTGTTTAATGAGGTCTTTATATTTTGAGAGTATATCTATTTTCTCATGGGGGAGAATTTGTATCATTTTTTATCCTTGTATCCTTACATGGTTGAGTTTTTTGCCTGCTTGCACCCTTCTGCGCGAAGCGTGAGAGAGTGTCGGCAAGCGTCATGCTCGCGCGAGTGAGGGGATGCGTCAGCGTTATGTCTCATCGTACTCAAAAGAAACTCCGCGGTTGCCCGCGGACATTATACGTTAAAGAGTGATGGCGCTTCGGATCGATTCCTCAACCGCATCAAGCTGAGTTGAAATTCTTGCGTCAATGGCGCCTACATCTGTTTCAATTATGCATCCGCCCCGGTCTACTCTATTGTCTTCGTAAATGTTGACTTTCTTTAATGAATCCATCATCCTGATAAGTTCATCCTTGTGTGCAGTGGTCATATCCAGATCTGCAAAATTAACCCGAATATCGATCCTGTCTCTATCCTTAACCCTCTGTATTGCCTCTTTGATATTATTAATGACAACTTCGCGTCTTTCCACGATCTCGTCCTTAATTACTTTTCTGGAGATCATTAGTATCATATCTGTCATAAGTTTTTCCGATGATCTTATTATATCATCCCTAATGTCGACTGCGGTTGAAACGATTGTACCCAGCCTGTCAACTAGTCTCATGACTTCAGCCTGGCCTTCTTTATATCCTTCTTCGCGGCCAGCTTCATATCCTTTTTTATATGCCTGATGTTCAATTTCCGACACCTTGAGCTCGGCTTCTTTGATCATT
>CAZJOB010000407.1:0-3781 GCA_964547435.1 uncultured Desulfatiglans sp.
AAGATACATATCTCGAACTGCTCGGGGAAGAGGTGTCGGAAATAATTGAGGAGGAATGAAAAACGGCATAAGGTGTACGATATAAGGTATACGGTATACGGTGTAAGGTATAAGGTGTAAGGTGTAAGGCTAAAAAAAACGAAAGGCTTTGAAATTGTTTTCAAAGCCTTTTGTTTTTACCTTTCCGTATACCGTAAACCGTATACCTTATACCATCTCCATATATTTATTCGGATTACTTCAAATTAATATCTGTCAAGAGCCTTATTAATTACACCAACGCCACATCCCCCAGGTTCCTGTCATCATTCGTTTGAATGGATTCTATATCTACTGATTTTCCTCCCTTTTCTATTCTGAGTGAAAAGGTGCGGTTGTCCTTCAGGTTCCTGAACCAGAAATCACCGAAGTTATCGGTCTTTACTGTAAATTTTTCATTGCTCTCCCTATCCGTGAGGGTGCATGTTGCGCCGATAACCACCTCCTCCGCAACCGGATCATAGAGGGTGCCTGCCACCCATTTTTTGGGAAGATTGAGGTAATGAACCCTTGTCTTGATGCCTAGTCCGGGTTTAATCGGCTCAGCTTTGTCAATATACTCCTTCAAATCTTCTTCTTCACCGAACCTGATGGCATCGGTCGGGCACTGGTCAACGCACCTGGGCACCTCCCAGCCGTCATCAAGAAGATGGGCGCAGCCCGTGCACTTTTGCGCAATGTTAAGGCTGTTATTCATATATATGGCGTCAAACGGACATGCATCAACACAGAGTTTGCATCCTGTGCATTTTTCAGGATCGATGATTACAAGGCCGTCATCCCTTCTGTAAATGGCCCCTTCCACCTTGCATGCGGCCATACACGAAGCGTCTTCGCAGTGCATGCACATACGAGGTATGTATGAGACCATTACCTTGGGCACGGTTCCCCTTACTGTTTCATTGATTCCCAGCCAGAAATGGCCTGTCTCAGGCTGCGGCTTTGCGTAGGGGGTCCAGTCATTGCCGACATGCTCATCCTTGCAGGCTATCTGACAGCAGTAACATCCGTTGCATATTGAAAGATCGATTACAAATGCCTTCATTATTTATTACCTCCCTCTATCCAGGCGTCTACGCATAATCCGGAAGCAGGATCGTATTTCCTTTCAAATGCCTCCGGATAATCCCTTCTCCACTGGTCCATTTCAGCACCGCTCAGTTTCTCCACCTGTACAAGGTAGGCGGTTGTGGCCTGTCCCACCGCATTTCTGGATGAAGTGCCTGATCCTGAAATGGTATTAATGGCGCCGCCGCGGTCGATCTCACCGGCCTTTATCATATCCACACGGGCGCCATGGTCTATGTACGCCACCTGAGGCATGATCCTTTCCGTGACATAGGCGCCTGCCAGCACGATTCCTCTTTCATTAAATATCTTAACTATGTCTCCATGTTTAATGCCGCGTTTTTTCGCCTCATCTGGATGAATCCAGCAGGGCTCATAGAGGTATCCGTCATAACCTTTTATCTTGCATGTGGGGGCCTCCCTTGTCCATGGAATGTCATCCGCCTGTGCATGCACCCTCCACCGGCCGTGGTTTGACATGAGTATAAGGGGGAACATCTTTGCCCTCTCACTTGAGAGCCTCTCATCATGGGTAATGCCCTTTTCGATCCATTTGGGGACAGGCGGCCTCTCCTTGTCATCCGGAAAGTTCTTTGCAAGGGCCTCTGAATAGAACTCCAGCTTGCCCGTGGGAGTGGGCAGAGGATTTTTTTCAGGGTCTTCATAAAAGGGTCTGAGGCCCGGAGGATCATTTTCCCAGTCTTCGGCTACGCCATAGAGATGATATTTCTTTTCCCTGAACTCCTCCCAGGTGGTCAGTTTATCAAGATGCATATATCCGAACATCTTCTCCTTCATCTCTTCATCACTGAAACCGCCGGTCATTTCTTTTTCCATTCCCAGCTTTTTGGCAACTTCCAGCACGACCTCAAAATTGCTCTTTGATTCACCGACAGGCTCTATTGCCTGGTCGCATAGGGCAACATTGGGTATAGATGTGCCGCCCCTGATACTGGATACTATATCGCCCACCTCCATATGGGTGTTTGAAGGGAGTATAATATCAGAAAACAGGGTGTCATTTTCCATCCACGGATGCTGAGTCAGAATAAATTCGATCTTGGGATTTCTCAGCGCGAGTTCCGTGGCATTGCCATTATTCCAGCAGGTGGTCCTGCACGGGGTATCGCTCCAGATCATATGGATCTCTGTTCCGCCCTCCTTTTTTGAAAGCGGATAGGTATATTTTTTAAACTGATCCTTGGTATCGATCTCAATGGCGCCGGAGCCATAAAAAGTCATGGGTTCATTAGTCTCAATTGCGTCATGAATATAGGTCTTTGGTATCAACTGTTTTTGCCAGGCCTTTATGGTTGTTAAGACAGGCGTACCCAGACGGTCTTCGATGTCGGGGTTCCAGAAAAGGGTCCCGGAGAGATCCCTGGCCCTCGGGAGTCCAAAGTAGGTTAGCTGGTGATGGTGAACACCCGGACCGCCAAGACCCTGCATTCCCAGAAGACATACCTCTAGTCTTCCCGGTTCATGGCTGTAAGGCCCTCTCACATAGCCGCCGCCAAAATAATGGGCAATGGATGTTGTCTGTCTCGCGAACTCCCTTGCCAGGGCCTTTATTGTCCACACAGGAACGCCGCATTTCGGTGAAGCCCAGGCAGGTGTCTTGGGTACATCATCTTCATCGCCCATTATATACGCCTTAAACTTGTCGAACCCAACCACATGGGTTTTTACGTACTCCTTGTCATAGGTGTCTTCCTTGATCCATGTGTAGGCGATGGCAAGCTGAAGGGCCGCATCGGTATTTGGAAGCACTGGAATCCATTTATCCGCGTGAATAGCGCACCCATAGTTGACGTCAGGGCATATATACACCTGTTTGATTCCTATCTCTTTCCAGAAATAGGTAAGCCTGCTCGGCATCTGCCCTGTGAATCCCCATGGAGTGGTCTCGGGGTCGCATCCCCAGAAGAGAACCATTTGTGCGTGATCGGTCGTGTCCTTAACGATGTTTCCGGCAGGGAACATGCATCCCTGAATGCCCTGGCCCCAAACGTGCTTTGAGCCCCAGTACCATCCTTCCCAGGAGTCGGGGTTTCTGACCTGCTGTGTAAAACCGCCCATCTTGTCAAGAAGCGAACCGGAGTGACCGTGGGGAGTGTGAATTGTCATGCACTCGCCATGCCCGTCTCCCTGCACCAGAATGCCGTTAGGTCCGTATTCCCTGTGAATGCGTTTGATCTCAGCGGCTATGATATCAGTTGCCTCATCCCAGGAGATTCGCACATATTTGCTTTTACCCCTGTTCTGTGTATTCCTTTCGCCGTTAGGATCCCAGTCAACCCGTTTCATGGGAAACTTGATTCGGTTGGGCGAATACACGCGCTTTTTGTAGGCAAGTGAAAAAGGCCCCGGCAGAGACTTCCACGGCTGTTCAAAAACCTTGCCGTTTTTCTCCATCTTCCATGTGCTTATTTCATCTTTCTTGTATTTCCAGTCGTAATGGAAGGGTCGAACCCTGACGATCCTGCCGTCCTTGACATCGACCATCCCCTCACTGCTGCCAGCGAGCAGACCTCCCAGGCCAAGTGCCCTTAAGACTGTCTTGTCTTTTGTTTTCAGGGGCGCCATAAAACCTCCTTTATAATGGATTACCAATAATATTATTCATCAAGCGCGGTCTTCCCTTCCCCAAGTGTCTGCACTGTGCCATATTCAT
>CAZJOB010000408.1:0-3754 GCA_964547435.1 uncultured Desulfatiglans sp.
AGGCTCAAAATCGGTGGCCTTCACTCTTAGAAGTAATAAACCATCATTGATCTGGCCAACATAGGTTTCAACGCCGACAAGGCTGACGCCTTGCCGGTTAAACCTGTTAAGGAGAAACTAATGAAGAAGCTCATAATTGTTATGATACTTATTTTAGGCTCTAGTTGCTCAACGAAAAAGGTTACAAATCAACTTATATCTGAACAGGCTGCAAATCAACCTATCCCTGAATCCAGTATTGAAGAAAAATATGGGGTATTACTCCAGGAGGGATATAAAAAACTGACTTCCAAGTATACCAAAGAATCTATTGATAAATATTTTAATCCCATAATTGAGGCCTTCAATTCCAACTATGGAAATGATGGCAAGCATATATATTGTTCTCGTGGGCAATCTGAGACATTGTTTTACCTTCTTAAGGCTGTAGAAAAAAAAGAAGAGGCAGTAGTAGTTTCTCCTTTATGGTCCGATGCTTTTTATCTCAAAGGATACGCAAGCCTGGATCTGGGTAACATTGAAGATGCTAAAACGTTTATTAAAAAAGCAATAGAGCTTTCTCCTTCAAATTCTATGTATTTGTCTGAGCTTGGCCATATCTATCAGGTCGAACGAAAATGGATTGAGGCCATGGAACTTTATAAAAGGGCTGAAGAATCAGCGAATGCATACTCGCCTGAAAATTTAAAAAACAATGAACTGACAAGAGCGATGCGTGGGGTTGGCTATTGTTTAATAGAGCTTGGAAGGCTTGATGAGGCTGAGGAAATATATAAAAAATGTCTCGAAATTGACGATAAAGATAAACATGCATTGAATGAACTTAAATACATTCAGAGTCTAAGAAGTAAAAGTAATCCTTAACATTTGCATTAAGTCGGATTTGGCTGAAAGATCGCCAAACCGCTTACGCAACGCGTTACAAATTTTATGTGTGATTTTTCTCAGCAATACTTTCAATGATGATAAAGGCGATATTTAAATGAGCATTGACTTAGGAAATTCAACGAATAAAGGTGTCGCCATGTTAAAACTGGCCCATCAATTTCAGAGGGAGGTGCTTCTGCGGGATGAATATGTCATCTGGTTTTTTGATGAAACAGTTATAGATTCTCTCAGAGAAAATCCTTTGGATATTTATTCTGAACCAAAGAAAGATATCGAAAAAATACAGAAGCTTTCCTATTGGTTCGCTATTCTAAGAGAGAAATATGGGGATGAAGTCATTGAGAATGGTATTTTATCTGGATGCAGGCAACTTCTCCTCTTAGGCGCAGGCTATGAAACAAGATACTGTCGCCTTACCTTTTTACAGGACAGAGCCATTAAAACATTTGAGGTAGATTTGCCGAATACAATTAAAAATAAAAGACAAGTCCTCTGTCAAAAATTGGGTAATATACCATCGAATTTATCCCTTATTCCCCTTGACTTCAATACAGATGAACTCAATATCCTATCTCAGTACAGCTTTGATAAAAAAACTCCCACTGTCTACATCTGGCAGGGAGTTACATATTATTTGCCACGGAAAAGCGTTTCCGATGTCCTTGACTTTATAAAGAGTCAAATGGTGCCAGGATCTGTTTTCATGTTTGACGCTTGTTCACCTTTAATGACTTACAAAAATGATCAAATACCAGGTATAAGGGCTCAAATTGACAAACTCAATGAAATTGGAGAGCCTTATATTTTTGGCATGGATAGTAATGATATGGAAGCATGGTTAAAGAAAAAAGGCTTTAACAATATCAAAATTCAAAACCAAGTCGACCTGGAGGTAAAGTATCTTCATCGTCGTACTTTACCGGATAATATGTGGTATGTCGTGACTATAAGGGAATAAAGGATCATCAGGTCAATAATTCGTTGGCATCAAAACTTGACATTCAGTCCGATTATAGTACTCTATTCGGACTGGAGGAAAACAAAATGAATATTACAAATGATATAAAGCCGGTAACTTTTTTGAAGTTACGAGCAGCAGACTTACTCAATCAAATAAATGACACCCATCGTCCTGTTATAATCACTCAAAATGGTGAACCCAGAGCAGTATTACAAGATCCTAAAAGCTATGAAAATATGCGCAACGCTATCGGCATTTTAAAGCTTATTTCTGAAGGTGAAGCCAATATCAGAGAGGGACGAACTAGAGCACAGGAAGATGTTTTCAGTGATATCGAAAAGGGATTGAAGGCAAAAAGTAAATGAATACAAAATATCAAGTTGTATGGGCGGAAATAGCACAACATGATTTAATACAAATAATTGATTATATAGCCATTGACAGTCCTGACAATGCTTCACGAATTCTACAAAAAATAAAGCAAAAAGTATTAGCACTATATTCAATGCCCGTTAGGGGGCGAATAGTCCCTGAACTAAAAGAACAAGGCATACATACCTACCGGGAAATAATTATAGCTCCTTGGAGAATTATTTACAGAATATCAGATACAATGGTTTTTGTTTTATCGGTTATCGATGGAAGACGAAATGTCGAAGATATTTTACTCGATAGATTCACCAAATAAATTGAGGCGCCAACAAATCATTAAACATGACAAGCTATAAAGTTGTCGAATCATCCTTGGAAGGTTTGCGTAATATTTCTTTCAAACATAGAGTTTAAAGATTCATGGGACAAAAATATATAGGAGCAAAAATGAAAACTATTATTAAAATATTCTGTTTGTTGTTACTATTTTTTACATTTTTCAGTTGTGGAGAAAATAAGGAATCGCCACAATACATGATGATTTCATCAAAAAATACTGACAATAATCAAAAATTGGCTGTAATCGATAGAAAAATTATCAAAGAAGGAAGTATCGATTTCGAAACTACTGATATCGCCAAAACGAGAAATCTTATTGATGAAGCTATAAAGAAGTTGGGGGGATACATATCAGAAGAAAATGAATATACACATGGCGACAGAATCTCACAAAATCTAATGATAAGAATACCAGCGGATAACTTTGACAAACTAGTTTCCGAAATCTCGAAAGGTGTGAAGCGATTCGAAAGAAAAAGTATTCAATTAAAAGATGTTACTGAAGAATATCTTGATATCGAATTGAGACTCAAAATAAAAAAAGAGACTGAAAACAGATTTAGACAGCTCTTGACTAAAGCCAATACTGTTGATGAAATTCTATCCATTGAAAAACAAATAGGAGAACTACGTGCAGATATCGAGTCAATCGAAGGGAGACTCAAATACCTTCAAAATCAAATTTCTTATAGCTCATTGTCAGTGAATTTTTATGAACTGGTATCAACGGCTTTAGGCTTTTCCTCGAAATTTGGTGCGGGTCTGAAAAACGGTTGGAACAAATTCGTTCGGTTTCTAATCATTTTAGTAAATGCCTGGCCTTTCATATTTATTGGATTGCTGGTAATCGTTTATTTGGTAGCATTCAGGAAAAAACGTAAGGCCAAAAATGCGGCCTAGCAAATTCTGTGAAAAATGAAAGCTAACCAGATAATGAAACTACCATTAGCATTATTGGCAGTTGGATAAACAATAACTACATTAATTCGTTACTTAAGGCATATAAAGAAGCACAGCAGGAGCACGATGGCAGAACAGCTCAATAAACTCGGTGACGACCCGGCGAAAAACATGCCAAGGTGCTTATGCTTTAAAACAATTGATTAAATTTCTCATGTAAATGGAATAAACTGTATGAAATTGATTAAAAAAAATATTCCGGCACTGGCACTTTTTTTACTTGCCTTAGTCGCA
>CAZJOB010000409.1:0-3747 GCA_964547435.1 uncultured Desulfatiglans sp.
GAAGAACATCAGGATTATTCTGCGCCCATCAAAAAACTCCTGTTTTTGATGGGCATCATCTGGAAAAGGCGGGACCCCGGGCGAGGCCAGTGACATGCTGATTCCGACACTGAAATTTTAAAAAACAAAATATCTTGAATTTTGATGATGACATCATTAATATTACCTATGTTTTATCTGACAACATGTAAAATGCTATGGAGGTATGGCAAAAATGTATCATGAAAGGATATTGACTGACAGGCTTGACAGGCTCTTTTCAGTTTTTCCGGTTGTAGTAATCTCGGGGGCCCGGCAGACAGGGAAAAGCACCTTTCTATCCAATACATTGGGCCAATCCCCGTATCTGAGAATGATTATGCAATCCCCTGGGATATTAAATATGAAGTATAATTGATAGAAGATTAGATCCTGGCGACCAAATCCTCAAAGATAAAAAAGATATTATCAGGTATCAGCTTGAAAAGAATTCCCATAGTGAAACTCAATAACTAAAAATGGAGCATTCATTGTCATTGACTTTACACCTGGCGTGTAATACAATTCGCAACCATGTAATACAAACAAGGGAGGGAAAAATGCCGTTAAGTCTCAGGATTTCACCTGATAAGGAAAGATTGATAGAAAAGGCCTCCAAAAGGACCGGAAAGACAAAATCGGCTTTTATCATTGAGGCAATTGAAGAAAAACTGGGAATAACCAGAAACAGAGAAAAATTGATTCGTGAACTGGCAGGCTGGATGTCACATGAAGAGGCCGAAGAATTAAGGGAAGCTGTTGATTGTTTCAATTAGTCAATATCAATGCTGATGTGGCTCGAAAATACGGCGTTATTTGTTTGTCTTTACATAAAAAGGGGAAAAAGATCCCTATCAATGATGTCTGGATAGCGGCATGCTGTATGTACACAGGAGGGATACTCCTCACAAGAGACAGCCATTTTCATGCCGTTGATCAAATTGAAACAATAGTTATCGAATCAGGCAGCCAGTCTTTATAGCTGGTAGGTTGGGTTAAAACCCAACATCCTTATAAAATGTGGAGTGAAAGGAAAAATCCAAACCTTCATTGCCACTTGCTAATAAAATCAAAAGATGTCGGGTTAATAACCCGACCTACAGTCTGATCTCAATGAGGGGGTCTCCTGTATTGACCCGGTCACCGACCTCGGCAGAGCATTTTTTTACAATGCCTGATATCTTTGATTTGATATGAATCTTCTGGCGCGGTTCGATCTGGCCTATGGCTACGGCCTTTTCAGTTATACTGCCTCTTGCAACCTCCACAAGAGTGAACCCATGATCATCCGCTCCATTATTCCTGTTCCATGCATACCCTCCTGCGGCTATGGCGGCAAAAAAGATGATCAGCAGCAGAATCTTTAAAATTTTTTTCATTGTTATCCTCCAAAACCATATTAATAGACAACCATCAGGATTATTCTGTGCCCGTCAAAAAACATTTGTTTTTTGACGGGCACTATGAGCGTTCGGCTCTCAGCAAAGGCTGATAGAGAGGGGATTTGCTGATTGCCGGCCGCTTAAAGCTGATAACTTAAGCTGTTTAGATAATTAAAAACATCAACATAGAAAAGCAGGAATCATGCCTTAATGTAATTTCGTTAAAATAAGTTATAATATCAAGCTGTTGCGCCTGTTTACCAATCCCAGGAAAATGGTCTGAAAAACCTATCCAAAACCCTGAGCGCTAATATTTGGGTTTTTATGCCAGAGGAAAACAACTTCAGGGAAGTTATTTTTTTTCATGCGAATTACTTAAAACAATAGGATTTCTATAGAAAAAGGTTACAGAAAAATTCCATTTTTGCAGGATATATATGACTGAAAGAAGGAGCAGGTTCAAGACTGGAAGGATTTGTCTTCCACGCTGCACGCTGTATCAGCTTGGGTTGATAACCCGACATTCAAGCCAAAAATGAAATACCAATAAAAATTCTACAGATGTAGAAAAAAGGGGCTTGACAATTATTCTACATGTGTAGTAGTAATACTTACACATGTAGAAGGAGGTGATAATATGAAGCTTTCGGAAAACGAATGGATGATCATGAACTCACTTTGGAAAAGCAGTCCTGCTACTGCGCGGGAGATCATTGAACAGATTCCTGGGAAGGTGGAATGGGCCTATACAACGGTCAAGACCATGCTCACCAGACTGGTCGTAAAGGGTGCTGTATCCGAACACAAGCGTGGAAATACAAGCTTTTATGAACCGCTAATAGATCAGAAAAATGCCCATAAGAACGCCTTCACTATTCTCTTTGACAAGATTTCGGATGGAGCACTTGAACCGTTTATGCACTATCTTGTGGATGAGAAGAAGCTATCCAAAAAAGAACGTGAAGAATTGATCCGTATTCTTAAACAATAAGAACAGGAGGAATAAATCATGATCGCACAGCTTAATGACATTTCTCAAATATGGTTGCAGTGGATGGGGAGTATGTTTTGGCAGGTCAGTCTGCTGATAATTATTGTAACTGCTCTGGACACGTTAATTCGTAAATGGGCGTGGCCGCAACTCAGGTATGCATTGTGGGCGCTGGTTTTTATCAAACTCATTATTCCCCCTGCATGGGAGATGCCGACAAGCATTGTTTCCTGGTTACAACCTCAGGTGGAGAAAAGAGTATCTGTTCAAATAGGTATAAGTAATGAGGATGTAAACAGTACAAACGCATTATTGCTTCATGATGATGTAAAAGACGCCCCGCCTGTAAGTAATCAAAATACAATATCAACTCATAATAATACAAAAGAAGTCATAGCTGAAGCCTTCACCTGGAAGACCTGGTTTTTATTCGGCTGGATTTCAGGAATGATTTTATTCATTTTTTTACTAACAAGAAAATCGCGGCATTTCAGAAACTGGCGTCGAGAACAATCATTAGTTGACATCCCTGAGTGGCATAAGGAACTTGTGCAGAAAACATGTAAAAACTTGAAGATTAAAACAGTCCCTGCTGTAATAATTTCAAAAGATATAAAAAGCCCGGCAGTATATGGCATTATTAAACAACATCTTATTTTGCCGGAGGGATACATGGAGAAACTTTCAAGAGAACAGGCTGAACATGTCCTTATTCATGAATTATTTCACTTAAAGCGGGGAGACCTGCTTGTTCACTGGTTTTGCATCGCACTCCAGATCGTCTACTGGTTTAATCCGCTGTTAATATGGGCTCGCCGGAAAATGAGATATATCTGTGAGATATGCTGTGACTTGAGCGTTGCAAATGTCCTTAGGGAAAAGACTTCGGCATACCGTGAAACACTTTTACATTCAGCGCGCGAACTCTTTGCTGAAAGTATGGAGCCGGGTTTAGGCTTCCTTGGTATCTTTGAAGAGCCTTTCAGGCTGGTTCCACGCCTAAAGTGGCTTGAGAAAAGGTCATGGGAAAATCGCAAAAGAAGGATAACTGCAACCATTCTCTCAACTCTTTTCATGGTTATCTGTATAATGCCAATGGCAGGCATTTCACAGACATCAGAATATAATTCTGATGAAATGAATGTGCCGGAGAATAAAGATGAAGCTGATGCTTTATCATACATGCTCGATTATAGAATGTTGATAATAGAGGCGGATGGAAAAAGAGAATTTGATTTTGGCAGCACTGCTTACCCGAATGCTGAATCCGGTTTTCAGGTTTTTAATGATGGGATAATTGTTAACCCGACTTTCGCTATTCGGCGTGGTGAAAAAATCAACTGACTGATAATTAAG
>CAZJOB010000410.1:0-3389 GCA_964547435.1 uncultured Desulfatiglans sp.
TGTTTGGAATTAGTTGGATTAATAAACCTTTTCTTGTAAAGCAATTTGTATTTACTGTCAAGTCAAAAAATAATTATGGATAACTCTCATAGCAAAATATCGGAGAAAAGCAGACTCGGCAGGGCCGCGGGGATTGTTGCATTTTATACCCTTCTGAGCAGAATATTAGGGCTTATCCGGGATATGGTCGTCGCGCGTTTTTTCGGCGCGGGAACGGCTGCCGACGCCTTTATTGTGGCCTTCAAAATACCGAATATGCTGCGTCGATTTACGGCCGAAGGTTCAATGACCATAGCGTTTATCCCTGTTTTTACGGAATATATTGAAAAGAAGTCGAAAGAGGACGCGTTTGAACTGGCAAGAGTGGCGCTTACCCTGCTCTCTATTATCCTTGCTGTAATTACTGTAGCCGGAATTCTTCTTTCACCCTGGATAGTGAGGATAATGGCATGGGGATATGGCACGGGTGAGAAATATGAACTTACGGTGTTGTTGACGAGAATTACCTTTCCATACCTTTTTCTTGTAAGCATCGTGGCCTTTTTTATGGGTGTACTTAACAGCCTCAGGCATTTCGCCGCACCTGCGGCTGCGCCGATTTTTTTAAATCTGGGAATCATCGGCTGCACGCTTTTCCTCTCTCCACATATGTCGGAACCTGTAATCGGCACGGCTGTAGGTGTGATAATAGGAGGAATAGTACAGGTAGCCCTGCAGGTGCCATGGGTGATAAAAAAGGGTCTTTCACTGTCCCCCCGCTGGATGCCGAATCATCCTGCAGTCAAAAGGATCGGAATGCTTGTAATACCGTCAATACTGGGCTCGGCAATTTATCAGGTAAATAGCCTGGCAGGCACCCTTCTGGCGTCATTGCTTGAGGAGGGGAGCGTTTCCTGGCTCTACTATGCCGATAGGCTTATGGAATTGCCTCTGGGCGTTTTCGCGATTGCGATCAGCACTGCCTCGCTCCCTCTGCTTTCACGGCAGGCCGCGGGAAAAAATCTGGCGGAATTCAGGGAAACTATCGAACACTCTCTGAAAATGACCTTCTTTATTACAATACCTTCAATGGCGGGACTAATTGTCCTTGGAAAACCCATCATTCACATCTTTTTTGAAAGAGGGGTGTTTGACGCCTATTCCACGAATATGACGGCCCAGGCGCTTATTTTTTACACGCTGGGACTTTGGGCCTTTTCAGGGGTCAGGATTGTAGTATCGGGATTTTACGCGCTTCAGGACACCGTAACCCCGGTAAGGGTGTCTGTAATTACCTTTCTATCATACCTCATATTCGGCCTGCTTCTGATGAAGCCGCTGAATCACAGCGGACTGGCGTTTGCCCTTACATTATCATCTTCCGTGCAGTTTGTAATTCTTGTGGTTTTGCTTGGCAAAAAAATAGATGGGTGGGGGTTTTTGCCGGTGTTCCTGTCCATGTGCAGATATCTCTGCGCTTCAGTGATAATGGGACTGCTTGTAGGATATCTTAATGTTGAATGGCTCTCTTCAGGACCTGAAACCTCATCTCTCTCTTTGTCCATCAAGCTGGCTGTTATGATGTTTACAGGGGTAGTGATATACCTGGGCGCCGCGAGAATTATGGGTTGTGAAGAGATTAACTCTGTTATGAATGTTATTAAAGGAAGGGCGCAGGGCTCAGGGCGCAGGGCGCAAGGGAAAGAAGGATGAAAGGGCGCTGCGCCCTGAGCCATGCGCCCTGCGCCCTGAGCCTTGCGCCCTGAGCCTTTTTTTATTTCACGCTTGCCAGTATCTCTTTCCCAAACTCAAGAAAATCAGATCTTTTCATGTAATCATAATCGGGCATTTTCATGTTTTTCATCATTTCGGCGTCCTCGGGATCAAGCAGGTTGATGGTGATTCTTCCGTTAAAGACCCTTTTGGGCACTCCTGAAACACCGGTTATTTGAGACAGATGTTCATCAATATACTGTTTGACCTGTTCGGGACCCGTGGGCTGCATCCTGTTGCCGCACACCGCAAAAAAGCCTCTTATTCTGCCCTTAAGCGCCTCCCTGTTTTTTATCAGGTAATCCTGCAGCTCCCGGGATACCTTGAAACTTCTGATGGACCCTCCGATAACAACATGATCAAATCCTTTTATATCCGGGTTTTCCCGAACATCAAACACATCGGCGATCCCTCCCATTCCCTCAGATATCCACACTCCCGCGTCACGGCTGGATCCGCACCATGTGCCGTATATGACCGCCCATTTTTTACCGGATTTTCTGGGATAGAATTCAAGGGCCATGCTTTTCTGAGCAATCGCCAGTGCGCCAATTCCAATTATTCCTGTTCTGATAAAATCTCTTCTTTTCATTGATTATTCTCCTTTCTTAGTTAAAAAAATTTCTAGGCTCCTCCGGGTGGTTTGGCATCTTCCCTGTATAGTTTTTCGTGCGCTTCTTTCAGGTTCTTCATAATCTCTATATGCTGCGGGCATTTTTCCTCGCATTCACCGCATTCAACACAGTTTGAGGCATTCTGATCCGGAGGGATCATTGTGCTGTACATCACACTGCAGAATTCCTCATCCTTGAACAGATGAAAATCATTAAAAACCGAAAAGATCATGGGGATATTGACGCCATTGGGGCAGGGCATGCAGTAGCCGCAGCCCGTACAGTCTACCTTCATGAGTTTTCGATATTCATTCGCCGCCTTGCCGATCACCTCAATCTCTTTCGGCGTGAGCGACCCCGGTCGTGCATTCTCAGCAATGCGCAGGTTGTCTTTGAGCTGATCCATGTTGCTCATTCCGCTCAGAACCACAGAGACTTCCGAATGATTCATGACCCAGAGAAGGGCCCATTCAACAGGTGAACGTTTATGATCTGCCGAGTTCCATACTTCCTGAACAGTCTTTGGTATGCCCTGCGTCAGCCTGCCACCCCTCAGGGGCTCCATTATTATAATGCCCATGCCTTTGGACGCGGCGTACGTCAGGCCTTCCTTGCCTGCCTGATAATTTTCATCAAAATAGTTATACTGTATCTGGCAGATTGCCCAGTTATAGGCATCGATTATCTCCCTGAAAACGTCTGTTTTGTCATGAAAGGAAAAACCCGCATGCCTTACCCTGCCGTCCTTCTGACACCTGTCAAGAAAATCAAGGGCCCTGTGTTCCCTGGCGTTTTCCCAGCTTTCTTTTGTTAAACCGTGAAGAAGATAGAAATCAAGATAATCCGTGCCCAGTTTCTCAAGCTGTTCGTCCAGAATACGGTCGAAATCATCATGAGCCTTAATCATGGGGATCGGGGATTTTGTCGTGATAATGACCTTGTCTCGCCGGCCTTTAATGGCCTTTCCGAGTATGGTCTCACTTTTTCCTCCGTGATAAAGGTAGGCGGAATCAAAATAGTTGA
>CAZJOB010000410.1:3399-3722 GCA_964547435.1 uncultured Desulfatiglans sp.
AGCCTCCTCATCTACCGCCTTCTGCCGTTCAAAAAAGTCTTTGGGCGGGTCTTTGATATCAAGCATGGGCAGGCGCATGCATCCGAAACCGAGTATGCTCGCCTTAAGATTCGTCTTGCCTATTCTGTTGTAAAGCATTTTGCACCTCCTTTGGAATTAAAGTCCATTCTCCCTGCATATATCAAGCACTGCCTGGATATGACTCTCCATTGTCTTTGCCGCGAGGACAGGGTCCCGGTTTTTGATGGCATCAAAGATCATGGTATGCTGATCATAGGTCATATCATCCAGTCTTGTGTCCTTTATTAATGTCGGAAAGGCCA
>CAZJOB010000411.1:0-3413 GCA_964547435.1 uncultured Desulfatiglans sp.
AAAAGGGATGGGGAAAAGGTTGGAAGGAATGATCCATGTCCCTGCGGAAGCGGGAAAAAATACAAGAAATGCTGCGGAGCGAGTAAATAGAATGGAAAACAATTTTGTCCCTGGCTTTAAGGCCTCTTCAGTCTACGCCGGAATCAGGAAAAAAGAGATCCCGGACATTGCTCTCATTGTGTCCGAGACCGATGCGGTGTGCGCGGGAGTTTTTACAACAAACAGGGTAAAGGCGGCCCCGGTCCTTTTCAGTATGGAAAATGTGAGAAAGGGCAGGGCAAGGGCCATTATTGCCAACGCGGGAAACGCGAACGCCTGTACCGGAAAACAGGGTCTTGAGAACGCTGCCGGAACAGCGGATCTGGTTGCCGGCGCGATCGGAATAGACCGTGATGAGGTGCTTGTGGCCTCAACCGGTGTAATAGGCGCTCAAATGGATATGTCAAAAATAGTGAGAGCGATACCCGGTCTGGTTGAGGGCCTCAGTTCAGAGGGCTTGAATAATGCCGCAAGGGCAATTATGACAACCGATTCATTTCCCAAAATAAGCAGGTTCACAGGAGCGGTAAATAAGGCGCCCTATACTGTGCTGGGAATAGCAAAAGGCGCGGGAATGATAATGCCGAATATGGCGACCATGCTATGTTTTATTCTGACCGATATAAAAATCGGGCAGCATGAGCTTAAAAAGGCCCTCTCATCAGCGGTAAGCAGCACGTTTAACCGCATTACCGTTGACGGGGATACAAGCACAAATGACACTGTTTTTGTGCTGGCGAACGGGATGGCGGGAAATGACAGGATGAATGAGAAGGACTTTAATCTGTTTGCGAAGGGTCTCAAAAAGGTGATGTCTGAGCTTTCTGTCATGATGGTGAAAGATGGCGAGGGCGCCACAAAGGTAATCCGTGTAAAGGTGAAAGGGGCAGCCTCCGGGGGGGACGCCGAAAGGGGCGCCAGGACTGTTGCCAATTCGAGTCTGGTCAAGACTGCCTTTTATGGGCAGGACCCCAACTGGGGAAGGATTATGGGAGCGCTGGGGCGATCAGGAATAGAGATGTATGAGGATAAAATCGATATATCTATTGATGATATACAGATCGTCGCGAAGGGGCTCGGATTGGGCTGGGAACAGGAGAAAAAGGCGGCTGAAATCATGAAGAAGGATGAATATGCCCTGACGATCAATCTGAACGCAGGAGAGTATGAAGATATTATTACAACCTGTGATCTGACGCATGAATATGTATCGATCAATGCTGACTATCGTTCCTGAAGGAACATTATAATAATCGAGTTTTTTATTCATTACGGTGTCTAATAATACAGATAACCCTGCGCGGGATGAGAAGGGCCTGATAAAGGGTCTCAAGAATGGCGATAACGAGGCCTACAGGATCCTTGTTGAAAGATATCAGTCAAGACTGATCAATATTGCCTATGGAATAACGCTGGACCGGAATGAAAGCGTTGATATTGTTCAGGATGTCTTTTTAAAGGTGTTCACCGCGATCAAAGGGTTTGAGGAGAAATCCTCATTATACACATGGCTGAGGCGAATAACCCTGAATGAAAGCCTGAACTGGAGACGCAAATGGAAGAGAAGGTTCAGGTGGCAGCATCAGTCGATTGATGATGAGGAACAGGGGCCATCAAGGGAACTGGGAACGACTGATACAGGCCCGGAAAGGGCATATCAGAAAAAGGAGCTTGAAAAAATATTAAATCAGGGGTTAAATATATTGCCTGAAAATGCGAGAACGATTCTGATCCTGAAGGAACTGGAAGGCATGTCCTATGAGGAAATAGGGGTGCTTCTGAACATCAGAAAGGGGACAGTAAGCTCAAGAATATTTTATGCCCGTGAGAGGTTAAGAGAATTTCTCAGGGATTTTGAAGACGGGGCAACCGATTGAAATCAATAGATAAAATATGTGATTACGAACTGATAAGCCGGTATTATGACAACGAGCTTGGTGAGGAGGAGCGCGTGAAGGCTGAAGGCCATATAGTATCCTGTCCTCAATGCGTGAAGCGTCTTGCAAAATACAGGCATATGTCACAGGATATCAGATCTGAAATAAAGATGCCTGAGGGCGGGTATTGTGACCTTCAGGATTATGTCATTGAATCCATCGAGCATAAAAAACTGCCCTTACGAAAAAAACTTGAGGAGATGCTGATCTCAAAAAAGATTCTCATACCGGCAGTTGCAATGGCCTGTATGCTGATCGCGTTTGTAACCTTTTTTAACAATCCTGCTGCAAATGGTCCAAGCGCGATAATAACATCATATTCTGGAAACGGATCTTCAGTGATGATTCTTGAGACACCGGAAACCCGTCAGACCATAATATGGCTTAGTGAAAAAGGTTAACAGGGAAGGAATTACATGACCAAAAGGAATATAAAGATATTTTTTCTTGTTCTGCTTTTCATAGTGCTTATACCGTGTTACAGCAGTGCGGGACCTGATGTAAGCATAGAAGTCAAGATAATACTGGCATCTCAGAAACAGGGCTCTGTTGATCCCGCTCTCAGGGAATTAACCAGGGAGCTGCAGTCTGTTCTCAAGTATTCTTCCTATGAGTTGCTTGGCCGCAGGAATATTCGTCTTGTCAGCGGGGGAACGGGAAGTGTCTCCATGCCGGATAACCTGATATTAAAGATAGCTTCACGCGGAGTTAAAGACAACAGGGTGATCCTTGACCTTGAGATTTTCAGAAATAACTCCAGTATATTCAAGTCGTCTATAAAGCTGCGCAATAACGACCAAACCACAATAGGCGGCCCTGAATACAGGGACGGCCATCTTCTTTTTAATATTTTTGCCTCCTTCTGAGTTTTTTTATGCAGTGTCTATCCTTTTAAACACTCAAAAGGAGGATAGAGATGAAAAGAAGATCCTTTGATGTATGATGTTCAACAAGTTTTCATTGTCTTTCTATAGAGCCCCCTGAACTGGTGATATGTAATTCCCAGCCTTTTTGCTGCGGCCTTCTGGTTGAATTTGGTCTCTTCCAGTGACCTGGTCAGTAGAAGCAACTTTAATTCTTCAACCGCATCAGGGAGTGTTTTACTGCCAAGTTCATCAAAAGTGGAAGGCCTTTCGGTTGTCTTTTCCCTGACCTGCCCTTTCTCTTTTTTCTTCAGGGGTTTCTCATCTTTTTCATAGGGAGATTTAAATGGATCAAATGTGATGTCGGTTATTTTTGATGAGTCAGATCTATATACGGCCCTTTCTACCAGGTTTTTAAGCTCTCTGACATTTCCGGGCCATGAATAGTTCTCAAGTTCGACAACAGCGTCTCTTGTGAAATGGGGAATCTCCTCCCTGCCCAGTTCAAAGGCCATTCTTGAAGCGAAATGATTTGCCAGAAGCATAATATCTTCACGCCTTTCTCTCAATGGGG
>CAZJOB010000411.1:3423-3692 GCA_964547435.1 uncultured Desulfatiglans sp.
AAAGGAAAGCCTGTCAAGAAGGTCTCTTTTAAACCTTCCCTCTGAGACCAGTTCTATCATATCCGCGTTTGTCGCGGCAATTATTCTTACATCAACTTCGACACTGAATGAACTGCCAACCCGTTCAAAGGAGCCGTATTCGACTACGCGCAGGATCTTTTCCTGGACTTCCATGGGAATGTTGCCCATCTCGTCCAGAAATAGCGTCCCTCCGTCTGCTGCTTCAAATCTTCCTGTTCGCCTCTTTTCAGCGCCGGTAAAGGCGCCTC
>CAZJOB010000412.1:0-3688 GCA_964547435.1 uncultured Desulfatiglans sp.
CGTCGTTATTATCAGTAAAACGAGGTTCCGGCCATGTAATGCCGGCCTGAATATCAGCGTCCTGGCAAGTGCCTTCACAGGCAATTACATTACCTTCAGTATCATAACAGGTTGTCTGGCCTGTTTTCGGGAGATTGATCTCATCTGCAAATGCAGGCACTGATGCTAAAATTGCTAAGGAGACAAAAATCAGCAGGCATTTAATTATCTTGATCATAAGAATCTACTCCTTTAAATGTAATGGTAAGATCCTGAAATATTTAGCGATACATCAATAACAATTCACACAGACTGCAATGAATAGGGATACCGGTTTAACAGCTTGTGTTTGTATGCTTTATATTCTTTCTAAATTTTCCTGAGCAAAATAATAGACATGATAACAGAATTGATAAGCTGATAAAATCGGAGGATCTCTGTATTTTTCTAAGGGTTTTTCTGTATTTTTTTGATGTTAATCAACAGAATCATGCCCTGTGAAACCTGCTTTATAGGCATATCTAACAATATCTGCCACGTTTTTCAAACCCAGTTTTCCCATAATGTTTGTCCGGTGCGTCTCTATGGTCTTTATGCTTCTGTACAGTTTTTGTGCAATTTCCCTGCTCGTGAGCCCCTGAGCAATCATGATAATAATTTCTTTTTCACGGGGAGTGATTCGTATGGGATCAGGCAGCCGGGGCAGTGAAGAGGTCTCCTTTCTTGCAAAGGAAGAACTTGTAAAACTGTTCCCCTGACTTACCGCCTTTATGGCATAATGCAGATCATCAAAGGCGTCATCTTTCAGAAGATATCCTTTTATGCCTATATCCCCGGCCATTTTCAGAAACCCCTTTTCCCGGTACATTGTAAGCACGACTATTTCAGTTGAAATTCCGGCTGAGAAGATATTTTTAGCGACATCTATTCCGCTCATATCCGGCAGGGCCATATCCAGAACAACAATATCCGGTTTAAGATTTTTGGCAAGCTTTATGGCTTCAGCGCCTGTCGCTGCCTCAGCCACCACTTCAATCTCCTTTTTTGCAGAGAGAAGGCCTACTATACCCTGTCTGAACATATTGTGATCATCAACCACTAAAACACGTATCATGAGAATGGAACCTCCACCTGAATAGTTGTTCCCCCTGTGCATTCGCATTTAAGGACGCTCCCTATCAGATCCACCCTCTCTTTCATGGTCCTGAGGCCCTGACCCTGGCATGAAGAATATCTATTTTCATAATCAAAGCCTTCGCCATTGTCTGAAATTTTCATGACAAAAGCGCCTTTTGAATAATTTAATGACACAATCACCCTGTTTGCATTTGAGTGTTTGACTGTATTTGAAAGGGCCTCCTGAAAGATCCTGAAGAGGTTTTCCTCAACAGCAGCCGGCTGCCTCACCAGGTAATCCGCCCTAACCGACACCTCTATTCCTGTTTTTTCATAAAATTTATTGCCATATAATTCCACGGCCGCAGCCAGCCCCATATCCTCCAGAAAAGGGGGATGCAGACCCTGAGAAATGTCTCTCAATTGCTCTATTCCTTCGGATAATTCACCGATGGTTTTATCTATTACCGGGTTATTCTCATTCTGATTCACCCGCTGAAGGTCCAGTTTTATTGCAAGCAGACTCTGACCAAGACCATCATGCAGTTCCCTTGAAAGACGTTTACGCTCATCTTCATAAGCGTGAAGAATTCTGCCGGATAATAATCTGTTTTTTGTATTAAGCTGCATGTGCCTCTGTATAAATGCAAAGAGAACAACCAGGATAAAAAGCAGCACCGGATACTGTTCTATGTAAGAATTTTCAAAAGGCAGAAAGTTGCATATTGCGAGTATCTCAATAACTACCGCGGTCATGAGCAGGAAAATACTTATTAGGATAGTCTTTGAATTCTCCATTTTGTTTCGGTATGCCTTTGTCACTATTATCGCTACCGCCGCACCTGTTAGTATCAGTTGAATCAGCCAGAAACCCGAAAGCAAGGTATACACACTATAATTGTAGGTTCCAAAAAGGCCCAGAAGAACCGCAAGTGTAATCCCGAAAAAGATAATGGCCTTAAAAAATCGGGTGAATTCAAACCGGAAAAATTTCATCAAAAAAAAGAGAAAATTAACAGGAACCATTACATAAAAAAACAGCGACAGATTCTGAACATAGACATTTTTAAACCCGGTCTCATAAAAAATAAGTGTCTCGATGGTATGGGCCACGAGAATGGAGACAAGCATTCCCGCAAAATAAAAGAGTTCAGGCCTTTTTACTCCCTGAAGGCAGAAGAAAAAACAGGTTGTCAGAGCCAGTAAAAAGAACAGTATAAAGATAATTTCCTGGGCCTTTATAAAAAAATCTCTCTTGAGCCTTCCTGCCAGCAGATAGTTATATTCGCCTATTTCCAGCGGACCTTTCAGGATTCCGCCATGCCAGTAGAAGCTCATTACCCTTACTGCCAGCACATTCACACTGTTGAATTTCAGCAGATCCTGCGGCAGCCTGAAGAGCTGCTCCACATTTGAACTGTCTAAAAGCCATTTATCAAAATCGTCTGTACCTCCGATTTTCACTCCATTCAGGAAAGTCTGGTTCATATTCCCGATATTTCCAAGCAGCACAGCCAGATCTTTTCCTTTAAAATCCTCCGGCAGAAAAAAATGGATTCTATACCACCCTTTACCATCTTCAGGGATTACCCCTTTTGTCTGCCAGCTTCCGGGAACATCGATCTGCTGCCAGCCGGAATCGTCATAATCATAGCTCGCCCAGATGCGATCATCGCCTGAATGAAATCTATGCTGCCCTTCCAGTGAAATTGACAAAGCCTTCGCGTATGAGACTCCACAAAAAAGGAAAGGGCAGATGATAAAAATAATTAAAGCTAAAAAAGTTTTTCTCATAATTAACATGTAGAGTAGAACAACCCTCAATAAATATATAGCAGATAGTTATATGAATTTTATGGACGCCCTTGTAAATTTTTAAGGAATTTAGGGCATTTTATACTGTTTTTGTTAATAAAAGTAAATAAAAATAGAGGCTTCTCACAAGAATTTGAGGGGGGAAATGTTGCTGAATTATTTTTGCAAAGCAATTGATTTAATACCCTTCCCTTTGGGACTTTTTATCGCTTTTCAGATAACCCAGTTGCTTGCGTCGGGGTAGTTAATTTTAAAATATCGGGGTTTTGTTAGTGATTTCGGAGCTTGATAAACCTGCCCCGGCATGACTGTAGCAGGGGGAATCCACACCACGTATGTCATTCCGGAGCTTGACTCCGGAATCCAGCTTTTAACTTTTTTGCAATTAAAAAATAAGGTTCAATCCGAATTCCTCAAAGGATTAATTCCCTGTTTTATTGAGAAAATTGCCAGGCAGGTATCTACAGCCGCGCCCGATGCCTGTCACCCTGAGCGGAGCGAAGGGTCTCTGTTTTGTGACCAGACACATGCCAGAGTACGCCATTCAGAATAACAGATTCATGAGAGATTCTTCGCTTCGCTCAGAATGACAATTTAAAACGCTCAGAATGACAATTTAAAATGCTCAGGTGACAACTAATAATTACCCAGGCGACACTGTTTAATGGGGCAATCAAATGATTAATGCCCTGATTTATTCGCCTTCGCCAGAATACCCTGCGACTCGACAAGATGGCAAGGTGAACCGCGCCGAAGCTCTTTAGAGCGAAGGCGGGTA
>CAZJOB010000413.1:0-1809 GCA_964547435.1 uncultured Desulfatiglans sp.
TAGAAAGAGTCAGTTCGATATTTGAACTTGATAAGGATTATATAACAGGAAAAGGCAAGCAGGCGGATAGGGTTAAGGCCAGGGATCTGCTGTGTTACTGGTGTTATAATAAGCCGGGTATTTCGATGACAGACTTATCGAGAAAGCTTGGTGTAACGCCAGCGGCTGTGAGTATTGCTGTAATGCGTGGAGAGAAGGCAGCAAAAGGAGGCGAATATGTATTGGAGATTTGATATATTATATTATTTAAGGATTGTCCCCATTGATAAATATGCATAAGTTGCTTCGGAACCACCGTCCCCCTTTATACATTTTAAAAAAAGAGCGCCCCATCGAGTTCTTACTTTTCTACAGATGTTTCCGATTACAACCTCCCCGAATGCAAAATTGTCTTGACAAGCTCCTGCTATTTCAAATAGTTTTCGTTTTCCTTTTCAAAACAGAATGGAATCTAGCAGTCTCACAATGTCAACATAGCAATATGGAGGATGAGTGATGGACTCACACTTTACAGATAGCAAGAAACCATTTTTTACCCGTCTTCAGGAGCTTTCCATCAATACCGCTGACCTGTATGGAAGCAAAGCCGCAGCACTGGGAACTTTATTACGTGCCGGTCTCCGGGTTCCTGAAGGTGTTGCATTGTCGGCCCGTCTCTATGACGCGTTTCTTGACTATAATGGGATGCCCTACGAACGGGAACAGTATGTATCACAGAATGACAAGATTGCTGAATGGTTACGCCAGGGCAGCTTTCCACGTCCGATATGCGACAGGCTAAAGGAACTGCATCAAGTTCTTGCAAAAGACGATGAACACGCCACCTTCGCCGTACGTTCGTCAGCACTGTGCGAAGACGGCACGGCACACAGTATGGCAGGAATTTTTGCATCATACATTAATCTCACCACCTACGATGATATCGAACAGGCTATTAAAGATTGTTATGCCTCACTCTTCAGCGATCACGCAATTGCCATGATGATACGGCAGCGGATTCCGCTTACGAAGATGCGTATGGGAGTCATTCTGCAACGATTCACACCGGGAACGCCGTCCGGCGTGATGTTTTCAGCCGATACGATCGTGATGGACCCTGATATACTTGTGATTAATGCCGTCAATGGGTTCTGTGCCGAGTACGTCAACGGCAGTCTGCCATCAGCGCTGTATCACGTCCGAAAATCCACCGGCGAAGTCCTGTCATCACAGGATGTTTCTAAAGAAAATTCCCTCTCGGATGAGGTGCTGGCCTCCTTGCGCGAGGCAGCTTTGCGCATTGAAGAGGTCATCGGCCTGTATCAGGATATTGAGTGGACCACGGGTCAAGAGGGACTGACCGTTCTACAAGCCCGTCCTATCACGACCTTTACTGAGCGGGACCGGGAATATGTTTGGCCGGAAATGCCGGATGAGGAACGTACCTGGATGCTGGACACCAACGTGCCTATTCCGCTAAAACCCCTGCAGCAGGTAATCGCTACCGACGTTATTGAAAGCGCGCATCATGGGATGATGCTGACAGGCAAAAGGAGTGGCTTTGAGTGTATGCCTGTGAATGGGCATCTGTATATTCATTTTCCCAGTAAACCTTCGAAACGCCATGCTGCCTACATTGCTAAATTAGACGCTCTTGAAAAGATCGGGGGTAATATCTATATGAATGATGTACGGCCGCAAATCATGACCTACCTGAATATTCTGAACGATTATGTTCATCGCCCATTGACCGGTAAGGAACTGGCTGACTTCGTGGATACCGCCATTGAATATTGCGCACGCACCCAGGAATTTCATGGTATGGCCTAT
>CAZJOB010000413.1:1819-3687 GCA_964547435.1 uncultured Desulfatiglans sp.
CCTATGATGGGGAGCGTTATCTGCCAGTATTTTCCGCTTACTGCAAGGAGATCTGTCCTGGCATCACTGACCAGGATCTCTACGATTTACTTTACCAGGAAAACCCGTTAAGCCTGGAACGCGCCGCCATTCTTCGGATGACAAAACTTATCAACAAGAATCCCGCGTTAGTCGAACTGTTTGCGGGGCAGGCCTATGACGAAATCCTCTATGCCCGTCTCGAACGCTTCCCGGAATGGCAGCAACTTAATGAGCAGATTGAAGAATACCTTAAAGATTTCGGCCTGTTGGCTGATGACAACAACTACCCGTCAACAGTGTTGCTGGAAAATCCTTCTGCCGTTATCAGAAAAATCAGAGGCTTTTTGACCTGTGATGTCGATGCCCTGGAGCGCGCCCGGGAAACCAGCCGCGCCAGAAAGCCGATGGTGCTGCAAACCTTGCTGACCTGTCTACCTGAGAGTGAGCATCAGGCATTCAGGCTCAAGCTTCGGGCCGCCGAAAAAGCCTTTCTTGCCACAGAAGATCATAATTTTTATATCGAATTGCTCTTCCTGGGGTATCCGCGGGTGGCCATTATGAAGGCCGGGAGATATTTGGACCAAAAAGGGGTGATCGCGGATCCCGAAGACGTGATGTTTTTATGGCCTGAGGAAATCAGACGCCTGTTAACCACAGCCGACGGCGACATGCAGGCGACTGTTAACGAACGACGGGCTCTGTATCAGCGCCAAAGAACACTTACAGCCCCAAAAACACTCGGCAAAGCACCCGAAGCCAGTACGTCGAAGGATACAGAGAATGAACCATCCAACAGGGGAGATTCATCTGAAGCGGCCGGGCCAATCCACCGCATTACCGGGGTTTCCGGCTATCGGAAAAGCGTGAAAGGCGTGGTTCATGTGCGTACGGACGAATTTCGGCTATTCAACATGCCACACGCTGGAATCCTGGTACTGCCTCGTGCGCACGGACAATATCTTCTACCCTTGTTAGGGAAGATTCAGGGGCTTATTCTTGAAGATGGTTCCCCCTTTGATCACGTCGGAATTATGGCAAGAGAGTTGAACATTCCGATCATCTACAAAGCCCGGGATGCTACGAAAATTTTACAGTCTGGTGATGAAGTTGAAATTGATGGCATCCATGGTCACGTGGTTATCATGAGGACTCCCAGACATTAAAATCCTGCACGGGAGAATTCCTGAATACAGGCAAACTATACCTTGTAATACCTGCCTGTTTTAAGGGGGATGGTGGTTCCGAAGCAACTTGACTGAAGGAACTAATGTGACGACTTCTGCCATCTCAAGGATATTTGGAAGAAATAAATGACTTAAAGTTGTTTTCATCAGGCGTTAGTCACGTTAGTCAACAACGTCCCCTAAAGATACGAAATAACAAGAAAAGTATATTGACATACAAAACTCAGATCCATATACTTCATTCTTTAAAAAGGGAATTTTTGGTAAAAATCAAATCAAATTACCGGCAGGGTCATGCGCGACACTTTTTCATCATAAGGAGAAGCTATGCAATCAAAACATTTCAAACATTCAGGCTGTTTTTATGTATTAATGGTTTTTATTTTATTTACCTTTGCATGCAGTTCACCGCCTCTCACAACAACAGTTAAGGTGAAGGAAGGCACTATCGAAGGTGTCGAACAGGACGGTATTTTTTCATACAAAGGAATTCCCTTTGCGGCGCCTCCGGTCGGCGATCTGCGCTGGAAGGCGCCCGCACCGGTGCATGCCTGGACCGGCATCAAAAAGGCCGATGCCTTTGGGCTCGCCTGCATGCAAGCCACCGGCGCAATGGGGAACACCGCGCAGGTCGGCGAGGACTGCCTGTACCTGAATGTGTGG
>CAZJOB010000414.1:0-3673 GCA_964547435.1 uncultured Desulfatiglans sp.
GAAATCGCGCAAGGATTAAAACCTGTAACCAATCCTTAACCCCAGAGTATCCATCCCTTCATTGGGATCGGATAATCCCGCGTTGGATACATGATCAAAAAACAGAAAGATCCTGTATGAATTATTGATTTTACAACCTATTTCAACAGGTACATGAAAGAGTATGCGTGAACCAAGCGCCTTTTTGTCCTGCTGATTAAAATTTAATTCACCATTATGAACAGCAAGGCCGATGCCCAAATCTGCGATGAAATTGTTTTTCAGCTCACGCTCCCATTTTACTCCGGAATAAAACTTGCTGGTTTCACCTGAGGTGTTGACGCTCAGTCCTATATGCGGGCGTATTATGCCATTAAATACCTCGCCATTGATTAGATTCAGAATAATCTCACCATTTATATCCGCGCCGCTTTCTTTGCGTGAATGACTCCATAGATTGTTCACATCATGAGCCAATATGCCCGAGCGTACCTCAAAGATCAGGCCGGAGCTATTTGATTGTGACTTCTCTCCGGCAAAACTATTTGATAATGTTGCAAAAAATACAATGCAGACATAGATGAACAATATTCGCATACGATAAGCATGAGACATAAAATTACTTCCTCCTGTCTTCAAATTGGATAATCTTGTCGACCCTTCTCTGGTGGCGGCCTCCCTCAAATTCCGTTTCAAGCCAGATATCTATTATCATCTTGGCCAGTTCTATTCCAACCACCCTTGAGCCAAGGGCCAGCACATTGGAATCGTTATGCAGGCGGGACATTTTTGCTGAAAAGGGCTCACTGCAAGCCACCGCCCTTATTCCCCTAACCTTATTGGCGCTGACCGAGATTCCCACGCCCGTGCCGCAAAATAAAATGCCCTTTTCACACTCTCCGGCCGCTACCGCCTGGCCAACTGCAATACCGAAATCAGGATAATCAACGCTTTCCTCGGAAAAGGTCCCATAATCCTTTACCTGAAGACCCCTGTCCTTAAGATACGACTTTATCTCTTCCTTGTACGAATACCCTGCGTGATCAGAACCGATTGCTATCATGTCAATGCCTAAAAAATCAATAAAGGATTTATTTTTCGAGCTCATCAAGTTTTAAACTCATTATGGTTCATCTTTTTCTTAATTTCAAACACAATTATTTTTGGATCAATCCGAATTTCTAAAAGGATTAATGAACTGTTTTAATTGAGAATATTGCCAGGCAGGTATCTACAGCCGTGCCAGATGCCTGTCACCCTGAGAGATGCGAAGGGTCTCTATTTTATGACCGGTCACATGCCGAATCACGCCATTCAGAATAACAGATTCATGAGAGATTCTTCGCTTCGCTCAGAATGACAATTTTATATTGTATATCATACAATCAGATTGTCTCATCTCAATATTTTTCTATCCAGGCTCCTGTACTGTATCGCCTCGGCCACATGATCTGACTTGATATTTACGCACCCTTCCAGGTCGGCGATTGTCCTTGCGATTTTTAAAATTCTTGAATGGGCCCTTGCGCTTAAACCCAGTTTATCCATTGCTATTTCAAGCAGTTTGTCTGATTCAGAATCAACCTCACAGAATTTTCGTATATGCCTGGAGCCCATATCCGCGTTTTTGTGTATCTTCATTCGATCAAAACGCTCCGACTGTACCTTTCTCGCCCTTTTTACCCTCTCAAGGATATCGTCCGAAGATCTTCCTGCTTCTCTGGCAGAGAGGTCCTTATATTCAACTGCCGGAACATCCATGTGTATATCTATCCTGTCCATCAAAGGCCCTGATATCTTGGACCGGTACCGCTGAATCTGCACGTATGAGCAGTGACATTCACGCTTCGGATCGCCGAAAAAACCGCACGGGCATGGATTCATGGCAGCCACAAGCATAAAATTGGCCGGATATGTCACAGTTGAACTGGCCCTTGTTATTGTTACACGCCTGTCTTCCATTGGCTGTCTCAGCACCTCAAGCACATTCTTTCTGAACTCCGGGATCTCATCCAGAAACAGGACCCCGTTATGCGCGAGGCTGACCTCACCTGGCTTTGGATTCTGTCCTCCTCCGATAAGACCCGCATCCGACACGGTGTGGTGAGGCGCCCTGAAGGGGCGGGCGGTTATCAGGCCGCAGCCTTCAGGCATAAGCCCCATGACACTGTAGACCTTGGAGGTCTCAAGCGCCTCTTCAAAATCAAGATCAGGCAGAATAGTGTGGAGTCTCTTGGCGAGCATGGTCTTGCCCGCGCCGGGGGGACCTATCATTATCATATTATGTCCGCCTGCTGCAGCTATCTCCATTGCCCTTTTGACATTTTCCTGACCCCTTACATCGCTGAAATCGATCTGCCCTTCCCTGTCCTTAAAAAGCAGGCTGAAATCGGTCTTGAATGGAATTATTTTCGATCTGCCTGAAAGCACCTCCACAAGCTGTGAAAGGCTGTTTACCGGAAAAACATTTACATTGTCCACCACAGCGGCTTCAGTGGCGTTTTCAGCAGGAAGAAAAATACCATCGAGTTTCATATTTTTAGCGGTTACGGCTATGGGAAGAGCGCCCTTTATGGGTCTTATAAGGCCGTCAAGGGACAGTTCACCCATTATGAGATATCTTGAGCAAAAGGAGTTAGGGATCAGGCCTGTTGCTGTCAGTATGCCTATCGCCATGGGAAGATCAAACGCGGAACCCTCTTTTTTTATATCCGCCGGCGCAAGGTTGACAGTAATCCTGTCAGAAGGAAACTTGTAGCCTGAATTGTTAATGGATGCCTTTACCCTCTCTTTGCTCTCACGAACCGCCCCCTCGGGAAGACCGACAGTGGAAAAGGAGGGAAGTCCTTTGGAGATATCAACTTCGACCTCTACAATATAGGCATCAATACCGATAACAGCACTGCTAAGGACTCTGGCGATCATCAGGGATTCTCCATAGTAGATTTGGATTGAATAGGCTTTACATTTAATATTATTAATGTTAAAAAGTAAAGTTTTTTAAATTTGATATGTTACATTTCATATAAAAAAGGAGCGGTAAATGGCACGAATAACAATTGAAGATTGCCTGAAAAATGTGAATAACAGGTTTACTCTTATACACATGGTGGCAAGACGTGTGAGACAGCTTAGAAAAGGCGCTGATCCGACAATTACATCAAAAAACAGGGATATCGTCATTGCCCTCAGGGAAATCGCTGCGGGTAACATTAAGGTGTTAAGCGGGGAAGAAGCTGCCAGACGTTTGGCAGACCTTCCGGATATGGTCTCAGAAGAATCGGAACAGGCGGACATGGAAATGGAGAGCGCCTAGAGCCGGAAGGTAGATAAAGATGGAGAAAAGAGATTACTATGAGACCCTGAACATATCACGTGATGCCGGGAATGAAGAAATAAAGAGGGCTTATAGAAAACTGGCCATGCAGTACCATCCGGATAGAAATCCGGGCGACAAAGAGTCTGAAGAAAAGTTTAAAGAAGCATCCGAGGCATATGAGGTGCTTCGTGACGCTGAAAAGCGGCAGATCTACGATCAGTATGGACATGAAGGTCTGAGAGGCACGGGTTTCAGCGGTTTTAGCGGTTTTGAGGATATATTTTCCAGTTTTGGGGATATCTTCGATGACTTCTTCAGTTTTGGTTCAGGAAGCCGCAGAAGAAACCGCGCGGCCAGGGGAAATGACCTCAGATA
>CAZJOB010000415.1:0-3671 GCA_964547435.1 uncultured Desulfatiglans sp.
TTCCTGATGAATTTTATAATTTTCTTCTGGTGATTATTAAGACCGGTTCTTTAATTGTTTCTATGCTGCTGCTCTCATACGGAATTAATCATATTCTTGCAAACATCATCAAAAGCAGCAACTCCCGCACGGAAAACAAAAACTATTCCGCCGGTGATCTTAAAAAGTCAATCGCTCTTTCTATAATATACGCACTTGCATGGGCAGGGGCATTTATTGTGGCTACAATGTACTTTAATGTGATTGACTATTCATCCCTTTTTATTTTTGTCTTCCTTGCCGCTGTCTTTATTTTTGCGCCTGTCTTTTTATATAGATCATCTGAAGCCGGGCATCAATTGATAACAGGCCTTATTGGGTATTTTTATCTCAGAAACGAACAGAAAAATATGGACACAGGCCTGCCTTTTAGATTGCGCATTGAAGATGAAAGGATTATAGAGGTTATTAAGATATCGCCGTTTCATACAAGCTTTAAGACTGACGATGGCACAATAGAGGTAAGGCATAATGCCCTTCTCATGCATAAAAATTATGGTTTCAAGGAGTTTAATTCAGGCTCAGAGAAACCGGAATAGGAAGATATGAAAAATTATTACGGAATAAACAGATTGCTTATATTGGTCCTGGCAGTAATAACCGCTGTTCTTTTGTCTTGCGATTCTTCTAACAGATCACCATCAGCCGTTAAAATCGTCCTTGTGCAATACAATGATTCTCCGCTGTCAGAGCTCTCACAACAGGGGATCAGGGAAGGACTGGCTCAGGCTGGTCTGAAGGAAGGGCAGGATTTTGAGCTGAAGGTTTATAATGCACAGGGCGATATCAGCACTATGAACCTGATCTTTGACGCAGTGATCAATTACAGCCCAGGGCTGGTTTTTGTCACTTCAACTCCAACCCTGCAGATGGGTTTAAAAAAGATCAAAAACATCCCTTTGGTATTCAGCGTGGTTGCCGATCCCGTGCTGGCAGGCGCGGGTAAGAGTTTCAACGATCATCTTCCAAACGTCACAGGAATTTCCACCATGGGGGACTACCGGAGAATGGCAGCGGTTATTCATCAGTTACTCCCGCATATAAAGACGATAGGCACACTGTATTCGCCGGGGGAGCTTAATTCGGTCCGCAATATGGAAGAATTTAAAAAATACGCGGCACAGGAAGGCATTGACCTGCTTGCGACCCCTGCAAATTCAATTAGTGAAATAACAGATGCCATATCAGCCCTGTTGGCCCGGCAGCCGGAGATTATTTGTCAGGTGATCGATAATCTTACTGCGGCTTCCTTTGGGAGTATCATCAAGGCTTCCAACAGCCGGGACATACCGGTATTCGGATTTGTCAGTGAGCAGGCGGAAAAAGGTGCAGTGCTGGTCATTTCCCGTGATTATATACAGGCGGGCAAGGATGCTGCCAAACTGGCAAAACAGATACTCGACGGGGCGGACCCGGCGAACATCCCTTTTGAATATGTATCGGTCACCAACATAATGCTGAACGAAAAGGCTGCCGCACAATATGGAATCCGGATCCCCGATGAATTTTTATCTGCTAATAATGTGATGCTGGTTGATACTTTGACTACATCTCCCTGACATTCCACTGTATGCAATTTACCGCGTGGATTGAAGAGGTGATAAAGCAATCATATTTACACATAATCAATTTTTAGCGGTATTGCTTCATTCGGGATTGAAAAGTTATTATTCCTAATAATCCGGTTAAATTAAATATTGACTTATGATATTATCGGTTTAAAATACAACTATGATAAAACGAAAGGTTTTCGAAGATCTGAAAAATCACATTTCCCAAAAAGAATTGAGCATGATAGTGGGTCCAAGGCAGGCCGGGAAAACCACATTAATGCTCCTCCTTAAGGATTATCTTTCTGAACAGGGCAAACCCACACTCTATCTGAGTCTTGATTTTGAATCGGATCAACCCTATTTCACCTCTCAGAGCAGCCTGCTTGCAAAGATTGAACTTGAGATGGGCCGCAACCGGGGCTATGTGTTTATTGATGAGATTCAACGGAAAGAGAATGCGGGGCTTTTTCTTAAAGGCATGTATGATATGAATCTGCCTTACAAGTTCATTGTATCCGGTTCCGGAAGCATTGAGCTGAAAGAAAAAATTCATGAATCCCTGGCAGGCAGAAAAAGGATCTTTCAACTTAATACTCTTTCTTTTGAGGAATTCGTCCATTTCAAGACAGGCTATCTCTACGAAAGCTCTCTTAATGACTTTTTTGAAATAGAGACTCTCAAAACAATGGAACTGCTTGAACAGTATCTTGATTTCGGCGGGTATCCCAGTGTTGTCATTGAAGCGGAGCTGATTGAAAAATCAAGAATTATAGATGAAATTTATAGCAGTTACCTGGAAAAGGACGTTGCGTATCTTCTGAGAATAGAAAAGACAGAGGCGTTCAGATCTATGGTCAGGGTTCTGGCTTCCCAGACTGGAAGAATGGTAAATTATTCCGAGCTTTCCGCCACTCTCGGCATTTCAGTTCAAACAGTAAAAAATTACATCTGGTATGCTGAAAAAACCTTTATTCTTCAAAGGGTTTCTCCATACTTTCGGAATATTCGTAAAGAAATAACTAAAGCACCTGTTATTTATTTCCATGATCTTGGTTTGATGAATTATTCTGTAGGATTGTTTGGTAATGCCAGTAAATCAAGGGATATTGGATTTGTCTTTCAAAATCTCGTCTGGAGACTTCTTCATGAAAAATATCTTTTCAGTCCGGCGGAGATTCATTACTGGAGGACAACTGATAAAGCGGAAGTGGATTTTGTGATTGCCTTGGGACCAAGCATCATTCCTGTTGAAGTCAAATACAGAAATCTGAAAAACCCTGAAATCGGAAGATCACTAAGGAGTTTCATCCAAAAATATCATCCTCAAAAGGCATTTATTATCAATCTTGGCCTTCGTGAAATAACAAGGATCGATGACACTGATGTAATTTTTATATCATTCCGGGATATTGAGAAAATGGAATTATACTGATGAGCTTCAAACCTCTTATGAATGTATTTACCAAGTTTAGGCTTTGGCAAGTGGATATATTGCTGACAGCAAAAAGTAATTGATAACGATATTAATAATAAAGTAGAAACACCGTTGCTTTTCCCAAAGAGGCAACGGTTTTTTATGGTGGTTAAATGATTCATCTGACAAATATATCAAAACAGCACGGGACTCAGATTCTATATAAAAATGCGTCCTTTCAGATCCTGCCCGGCACTCGAAGCGGCCTTGTTGGTGCAAACGGTACGGGCAAGACTACTATCTTCAAACTCATTACCGGAGAGGAAGAGGCAGACACAGGGGATGTCACTTTTTCAAAAAAGACGACCATTGGATACTTTTCTCAGGAGGTGGGAGAGATGTCGGGCAGGTCGGCTCTTTCGGAGGTTATGTCCGCAGTGTCCGATGTGGTGGATCTGGGCCATGCCATGAAAAAGATGGAAGCCGCCATGACAAAACCTATGGATGAAGATGCAATGGCCGCCCTGCTTGAAAAATATGGTGAAGCCGGCGAGGAATTTGAAAACCGCGGGGGGTATGACCTCGAAACCCGCGCGCAGACGATTCTCACGGGCCTGGGTATCGGGCCTTACGACTACAATCTGCCGGTGGAATCCTTCAGCGGC
>CAZJOB010000416.1:0-1760 GCA_964547435.1 uncultured Desulfatiglans sp.
CCTCAGGATTCTGCCCTGTCTGCTCCTGTAAAGGAACCTGAAAAAGACAAACAGGAGCGCGATGCCCACTATTAATGATAAAATCCTTCCCAGCCCTATACTGGTAAGCCCGAACCTTATCGCGTAATCGGACATCTGAACGGATCTTGGAAAGGCTATCGGAAGGCCCAGGTTCAGCCAGTGTGACATAATTTCAACACATATAAGGGCGATGCCTATGGAAATCACCAGGGCCTCGAGATGGGCGCGTTTTTTTATAAAGGGCAGAAAAAGCGGCGTCAGCACTGCGTTTATAACCACTCCGGAAATAACTGTTCCCGCGCCGGCCAGAAACACATTGCCCGTGGCTTCCAGGATCAGCCAGCCCGCGTACATGGAAAGCACAAGAAGGTGACTGTAGCTGAAATTCAATATTCCTGTAACAAGTATAAGGAGATTAAACCCGATGGTGACAATGCCATAGAGGATTCCCAGTTGTATTCCTGATATGATATAGCTTATAAAGGCTTCCATGTTTCATCATCCCCCGAGATAGGCCTGCTGAACTACCGGGTTGTCCATTAATTCCGCTCCTGTACCGTGAAGAACTATGTTTCCGGTCTGAAACACATAGGCGCGATCCGCGAGATGCAAGGTCTTTCTGGCATTCTGTTCACTTAACAGGATTGTGTATCCTTCATCCCTGAGGTCGTGTATAAGCCTGAAGAGCTCTTCCACCACCTTGGGCGCCAGGCCAAGGGATGGTTCATCAAACATGATAAGCTTAGGCGATGACATGAGCGCCCTTCCTATGGCAGCAAGCTGTCTCTGACCGCCGCTCAGGGCGCCTGCCTGCTGGTGCTGACGCTCTCTTAGAATCGGGAATCTTTCAAATATTCCATCAAGAAGGCTTAAGTAGCTGCCCTTAAAATGAATTGCACCCAGTTGGAGATTTTCAAGAACAGACATGTATGGAAAAACCCCGCCCCCTTCAGGCACATATGCAATGCCTGATGAAACGATATCCGGGGTTGATGCCTTGGTGATATCCCTTTCCATAAATGATATGCTGCCGCTGCCGCATCGTATGATGCCGAGTATGGTCTTCATGAGAGTGGATTTACCCGCGCCGTTTGCCCCGATCATGCCCACAATCTCATTCTTATATATTTCAAGTGATGCATCCCTTATGGCGCGGATGGGGCCATAGGACGCGGATATATTTCTGATGTCAAGGATCTTTTTATTCTGTTCCAAGATATGCCTCCAGCACTCCGGGATCATCCTTTACTTTGTCAGGAGGTCCCTCACATATCTTTTCGCCAAAATCCAGCACTGTTACCCGATCCGCGTTTTGCATAACAAGCCTTACATCATGGCTTATCAGTATCACTGTGATGCCGGCATCCCTGATCTTTTTTATTATTTCGCCAACGAGGCAGCTCTCCTCATATCCCATTCCTGCTGTGGGTTCATCCAGTATAATAAGTTCCGGGTCAGAGGCAAGGGACCGGGCTATCTGAAGAAGCTGGCATTCCACCCAGGAAAGGTCTCCGCCTGAACGTTCGGCGGATTCAGAAAGACCCACCAGTTCAAGAAGATTGAATGACCTGTCCCTGATATCTTTTTCCTCTTCTTTTCTGAAAAAGCGGGGGACTATGAGTGTTCTGATGATGTTGGATCTAATGCGTGAATGCCTGCCTGTCATTACATTCTGCAGGCAATTCAGGCCAGGCAGGATCTGGGCCTTCTGAAAGGTGCGGGAAATTCCCATGCCGGTG
>CAZJOB010000416.1:1770-3668 GCA_964547435.1 uncultured Desulfatiglans sp.
TTCGCCAGAGTAAACAGGCTGTAGACCTGGACCGCATTCTTGTATAAGCCCTTGTACCGTACTTTCCGGTACCGCCACGGATTCTTTACCACCTGAAATGCATGCTCCCCTTTTGCCCGTATCTTCCCATGCCGGTGATTATATGGGGTTCAAGATTATTAATAACCCTGTCCCTGAACCGGATTTCTCCCTTTGTCGGCTTAAGCAATCCGGATACCGTGTTGGTAAAGGTGGTCTTGCCGGCCCCATTGGGACCGATGAGCCCGTGAATATCCCCCTTCATGACATTGATATTCACGTTACTTAGCGCTGAAAGTCCCCCGAATTGTACAGTAAGTCCTGTTGCGGAAAGGATAGCAGTGTCTCTAGTATTTTCCATATTCTCTTGTAAAATCGATCATTGCCTTGAGATTTTCAGGTTTAACCTCATCAGTTGAACTTCTGGGCGAGAGTATATATCCTCCGCCTTTTCCTACGATGTCTATGAGTTTTTTGCAGTAGTCCTTTACCTCCTGTACTGAGCCTACCTGCAGCAATGATGAAGGCAGGTTGCCCTGAATGCACAGGTGGCCTTTAAGCACATCCTTTGCACGAAAGATATCGGTTGTATCAAGGTAAACGAGTATGCTTCCCCTTGGGAATTCCAAAAGGTATTCCAGCTTTGAGGTGAAGTTGCCCTCAAAAAAGATCGAGGGCGTGCCCCCTTTTTCAATTATCCCCATAACCAGCTTTTTAAATGTGGGCCAGTAAAAGGCGTCGAACTGCTCCTTTGAAAGAAAATCATCGGAACCCCTGGTATTGGTCATGAACATTCTTGTATTGCCATATTCATTGGGTGGCGGAAGAGGCCTGGAAAGGGTCTTCTCCAGTATCTTTTTACATGCCGCAATCAGCCTGTCCGGCTGCCGGTACATGTCTGTAATGGTGCCTGTAAATCCCCTCATGGAGTGGGAGATTATATCAAAGGGAGGCATTGCCGCGCCCTCGCAAAATTGAGGAAAGCCCATGTTACGCAGGAGTCTGTCAAATTTCTCCATCTTTTTCTGCCACCTTCTGAATTCATTTCCCGTCTTTATGAGTGTATTCATGGCGCTTTTTACCTGAGGAGAGGACAGGGCCATTGACAGGGCCTGGGCCCCTATAAAGCCGTTCTCCATGGACAAAAGATTCGGAATTTCCGATAATCCGGCTAGTTTTTCGCTTGTCCTGGAGATATGTTTTCTCAGCCAGTAATCCGAAGGATCGTTAATAAACTCATCATATTCATCCGCCTTCATGTAATCCACTTCCACGGCCTGGTGCCCATAGTGTGAATCCGCATTAAAACCCGGCCATCGGATCTGCTTCGGGGCAAGAATTTCAAGGGCTGTTCCGGGTGTAAAGCGCTGCGGATAAATGAGGTCAGCAGGAAAGTCAGGAATGGTCTTTTTATAGGCCGAATACCATGCATCAAAATCGTAATATGCGGCTGAACATGATATCCCGGCGTATCTGGCCGGGAAATATCCCATACTGCACATAACAGGGACCCTGTCTGTGTCCCTGAGTGCTATTGCATCGGTTATTCGGGCCTCTCTCTTTTTTCGAAGCTCGGCAGGGGTTTTACAATTATCAGGCAGCATGGCCATTAAATACCTCCCGTTGGATGTAATCCGAATATAGAACACAGAACATAACACATGATTAATATTTGAAACAATAGATTTATTCACTCTTGTCCAAACCTGAGCGATTTAACTGTCATTCTGAGTAGTTCAAACTTGTCATTCTGAGCGAAGCGAAGAATCTCTAATGAATCAGTTGATCTGAATGGCGTGCTCTGGCATGTGAATGGTCATAAAACAGAGACCCTTCGCTTTCCATCCTCCGTAGCAGTGCTACTGCGGAGGACGGGCGCT
>CAZJOB010000417.1:0-3664 GCA_964547435.1 uncultured Desulfatiglans sp.
CCAATAACATCCCCTTGTTATTATTCAATGTGCTATTATGTGCTTCAGAACTGACGCTTCCATGGGCAGTTCTCTTGTTGCCTTCATTCGAGGCATAGGACAGACGGACTTCAATCCGGCAGTAGAGCCCGGTGTCGGCATCTATGTGGATGATGTCTATTATTCGACGATTACAGGAAATATTCTTGATCTTCTGGACCTTGAAAGGGTTGAGATCCTGCGCGGTCCGCAGGGCACTCTGGCCGGACGTAACGCCATCGGAGGAGCAATAAAACTCTTTACACGCAAACCGGACGGCAGAGACGATGGTTTTTTGTCTGTGACATACGGGGATTATGACCGCCTGGATCTTAGAGGAGCAGGAGGTTTTACTATTGTCCCCGATAAATTCTTTGCTCGAATCGCCGGTGTTTCCAAGTCAAAGGACGGCTATGTCACTCGGCTTGATTACGCACGGGCCAACGGTCTTCCGGCGCCGGGCAATCCCGGAGGCCTGCCCAGCTACGCGCCCATGGGCGGTTCCGGGGCAGAACTAGGAAAAGAGGGAGGGCAGAGCATGACGGCAGGCCGGCTCAGCCTGCGGTGGCTGCCCAGCGAAAATTTCGAAGTAAATTTCTCGGCCAGTATGGTAAATGATAAATCCGAGTCTCAACCTACTGTCCTTATTGATGCCGTGGATAACTCAGGATCATCTGTCCCGGTGCACTCTTCAACACTGCCCGGACCCAACCCTGCGTTTAATCCAAACTCTGTTACGCTCGTACCGATATTTTTTGACAACAACGGCAACGGGACCTACGAAGCCGGAATTGATATCCCCTATGATAACCGGTTTGTAACCGGAGGCACATATTATAATTACGCCACCTATATCAATGATGGCAGAAGCACGCCAAGCCCGCTATATCAGGGTGGAAATCCCGGCCAGGATATGGCTGTATACAAACCGGATATCTTAAATCCCATAAACCACTTTGAATCCAAAGATTATATGATGAGTTTCAACTGGCAGATATCCGAGAATGTCTCACTGCTTTCTGTTACTTCATACAGGGAATATGAGAATGTTTTTGCGGATGACAACGACGGATCGCCTCTGGCAGTTCAGCAATTGCTTCAGAGAATGGTACATGAGCAGTGGACCCAGGAGCTTAGGCTCAATGCCATGCTGTGGAACGGTTTTGCCGATTTTACATTGGGAGGATTCTATCTTGATCAGGAGACCAATGAGGACGCCCGCGTGGATATAAACTATTCGGGTCTCGATTTCATGCATGGTCCTGACATAGTTCCATCAAAAAGCAAGGCCCTGTACTCTCAATTATCAATGCATCTGACCGATCGTATGGATCTGACTCTCGGCATGCGTTACTCGGAAGACGAAAAGAGCTACACATTCCACAGGCATAACCCGGACGGCACTCCTGTTGCCGGACCTCCTGTTACACCTGTAGGATTTTTTGAGGCCGGAAACCCGTCCAACTCCGGTGTTTTCGGACTGGATGGAATCTCTATCGCCTATGCCAGCGATCGTATGGATTATCGTTTAGCAATCGATTATGACATTACAGAGAATGTCATGATATACGGCCAGTTTGCTACCGGCTACAAGGCCGGGGGCAATAATGCCAGGCCTTTCTTTCCAACCCAGCTCCATGCAACTGAACCCGAAGAACTTACCAACTATGAAATAGGCTTCAAGAGCACCCTGTTTGATCAATTGCGTCTTAATGGGGCGATATTTTATAACGATTATAAGGAGATCCAGTTGATGGTGAGCGAATGCTCATGGGCGCCGGCGGGTCAGCAGACCCCCTGCGCCAGTGTGGCCAATGTCGGGGATGCTGAAGTCAAGGGTTTTGAACTGGAGGCCCTGTGGCGGCCGACAAAGGCGATTTCCGTTGATTTTGCATATGCATATATCGACTTCGAGTATACATCTATTGATGCGACAACCGGTGTTTCGATCGACAGTTCTGCGCCGTTCACACCTGAGCACAAGTTCAGCCTTGGAGCGCAGTACAGGCTTGAGCTCGGTGAGTATGGAGACCTTACGCCGCGCCTTGATTTTTCATGGCAGGATGACACCTATACAGCCGCCCTCAACTCGACAGGGGCATTTGTCCCTGCTTATGGTCTCATCAACGGCCGCCTGACCTGGAGGTCATTCGATCTGAAGTGGCAGGCAGCCCTGGAAGTAACCAATATTGCGGACAAGTATTATTATCTGACCATCTACGATCTGATGACAGGGGCGGGTTTTATCAATGGCCAGCCCGGACGCCCGAGAGAATGGGCCTTTACTATCAAGCGTTCATGGTTCTTTGATTAATATCAATTTCTAACAGACAAGGCGGTTAAAGTGTAAACTTTAACCGCCTTGTCTATTTTATATAGGGCGTTTGTCATTCTGAGCGAAGCGAAGAATCTCTCATGAATCTGTTATTGGTCCATTAAGATGTCCTTTCTTCAAAAAAACCTTGCGTCGCCTAACATGTTTTTCGATGGTATTGATTTGATTCTCATTCAAACCATCATAGACCTGGGCTGCTAACGCAAGGATATCATCTGGAGCTTCAACCTGTTCGACCATGATACGTACCTTTTGGCCTTCCATAAGTTTCCCTGTTACCGGAGAAATTGGTCGGAATCCGCCGTCTTTATAAATTGCCTCAATTGTCTCTGCTGTCATTGGACTTATCCTTTCAAATTAGTCATCAGAATTTTTGTATTATGCTAGGAGGCTGTCCGAGAATAGCTCAGGCTGTCATTCCCGCGAAGGCGGGAATCTATAAGCGCCTGAAATAACTGGATTCCCGCCTTCGCGGGAATGACGAAAAGAATAACAAATGCATTCTCGGACAGCCTCCTGGTTAAATTATTATCTATCTTTATTAACAATCTTGAAGGCGTAGCGTTTGGAAATATAAACTTGCAAACCTTTGAAGGTCGATTCGGCGAATTAAGCAGCATGTCCTTGTTGCTTAATGATAGGTTAAAAGCCGATTTTCATTGCTATTTACCGACTATATATTTTTGATAACCAGTTATTATTACAACAATATTTTGATTTCAATTTTCTATTTATCGCACTTGACACCTTACCCAATTCGATGTGATTTATCTTATTTCAGTAAATATCTCAGGATACTGCTCAGCAATGCGTAAAAGAGATTTTGCCGGACCTTGAGGATTTCTCCTTCCTTGCTCCCAGTCTTGTATAGTACGTGGGCTAACACCCATTAAGCCGGCGAAAGCCGATTGTGACAGCTTTAACCTTTTCCTAATGGTTTTTGTAGGAGCCGGTTCATTCAAGGCGTGTGCTTTTAATTTTACACCGATTCACGTTTTTCGTCTTTTCAAAGCCATATCTCCATTGCTCCATGAATTTGAAAAACATGACTTCCTGTAAGTCATTTCCGGTTTGAAGTTACGCACGTTCTGCACGAACGTTCCCCTTCATTGTACATAGTCAAGTCCACAGTACCCAATCATACTACCTCCTCTTGTTTGCCGAACTGTGAAATAACCGGCCGGGCGACGGTTTTAACGCCCGGTCGGGTTTATTGTATTAAAAGCCGATTTTTACCGCTATTTAGCCACTTCGAATTATATAACTGCTTATTATTACAAGATAAAAATGATTCGGTTTTTCTATTTAGCA
>CAZJOB010000418.1:0-3664 GCA_964547435.1 uncultured Desulfatiglans sp.
AAGATACCGGGAATTTTAATTGTCGTTAGACCGGAATTCTAATTGTCGCTCATCAGTTGTGCCTCTTAAGAAATTCGGGTATATCCTTATCTGATAAACCCTCAAAAAGGCCAAAGATCGTCATTCCCACGATTGAAGCCTGCCCCCTACTTGATACGGGAGCGGGAATCTATAAGTAACTGAAAAGACTGGATTCCCGCCGGAGTTTATCCCGGACTTGATTCGGGGCGGGAATGACATATTTTGGACTTCCAAGGAAGTCAAAAGCAACTTTGTTACCTATATAATGGTTTTTCAGAAATAAAACAATTTGTTACGAGAACACTATGAATTTTTAATGAAACAAAACCATATTACCATTTGTAGGGGCAGGTCCCTGTGCCTGCCCGGTATGTGCCCATAAGCAACCCCTGACGGGCCGACACAGAGGTCGGCCCCTACGGTTAATTTTTCACAATGTGCCGTTTTAGGGAGACCATAAAAGACTTCGTTTCTCATAGGTTGACGCGAAGCGGTATAAATTAGCTTTTTACGAGTGCATTAAAGTTGAAAACAACCCGGTATCAGTCAACTGATTTTTTACGAAGACGTTCTCTGATTTCGCTTACCTGATCCTTGTCCTTGAATCTGTATATCCTGGCTATAACATAATGCTCTATCCCTCCGGAGTCTTTCACAAAAATCTTGTCATACCCGGGAGTAATAGTAAAGGATGTGCCGGAAATGCCTATTGAAATACCTGAAATCATTGTGGTTATCGGTCGTTCCAGCACCAGTAGATAATATTCATTTATATTGGCCCTGAGGATAACAGATTGGCTGTCAACCTGTTCCCAGCCTGATACCCTGAACTTGTTTATTTGTTCGACCGCTTCAAGATCGCTATCAAGGCGGTATTTTTCAGGTAAGGCGCCCGATGTTGTAACACATGACACTCCCATAATAAGGGGTGCAAAAATGGATAACACTTTTATCAACACTTTCATTTTGCCATCTCCTTTCCCTAAACACTTAAACATTATGAATCAGAATACAAACTTTGTAAACCGTGATACTCTTCTCTGGCATATGAAATATCATCCTAAAAGCTTCATCCCCTCCAGATCCACGGCAATATCATTCAACCCCAGTTCTATTAATTTTGCCTTTGTCTGGAATCCTGTTGCGATATTCCATCCCCGAAGCGCGTAATATTCATCCTTGAGGCTTTCAAAATCCTCCCTTCGAACAATAGACCCTTTTTTGGTGATACGAATGCCATCTTTTCCGGGAGCAGTACATTCCGGATCAAAAAATGCTATGTTCAGCGGCTCATGAAAATGATAATCCATGATATCATCCCCTTTTCTTCCCTGCCTTCCCTGCCTTATAAGAATAGCCCTCTGCATGTTGAATATCCTCTCACCTGCCCTGTCAAATTCCTCCTCATTGAACTCCTTGCCTGTTATGGCCGACAGGATACGGCTTTCAATGGTCGAATAACCTATATCATCAATAAAGTGTTTCACCTGATATATGGGCCATGCCAGATCGCAGATTACAAGGCTCTCTTTAACATAGCCATAGTTCTGTATTTTTACAGCGGCCAGGGCCTTTCCCTTATAGGAGGCAAAATCGACGGCATCTTTTCCTCCCCAGTATTCTTCCGCGATATGTTTCATCTTATCTGTTGAAAGAAAGGCGTCTTCATAGCCGTTAAGGTTGTTCTTCCACCTGGATACCACAAGGGAGGTCGCGTGAAGAAGGTGAATGGCCCTTCTGGGCTCCATGGCATATATAAGACAGCTTACAGGCATCCACCTGGGATCATAATCCCGGATTTCACCGGCCGTTGTTGCGATTCCGGAGCTTGCCAGCTTTTCAGATCCTTTCCCCACATGATGTGACGCCGCGATAATCCCATGGGCAAGTATCTCCCCGAAACCCTCCCTGCAGCATATCTTTTTTATAAGTGCCTCAATAAATTCCCTGCTTCCGATCTTTGATAAAGGCAGGCCTGTATCCTCATCCTTCAGTATACCCGCCTCATGGCAATCGGCCAGCCAGTCTATCATCGGCTGAATCACGGCAGTATCGAGTCCATACTGATCACACATTCGGTTGGCCTGCCTGCTTATTTCCGTTCCTTTTTCCAGACCGTTATACTTCATGGCATGTCCCAGATATACCCCTGAGGACTGGCAGAAATGTTTATAATTACGGCCTGTTTCATCTGGAAATTCCTGTCTGTCGCAACCGCTTATACAGCCATGACAGGCGACCATATGCTTTTTATCCAGGCTTACATGGCCGTAGTTCTCATAATTCAAGGTCCTGAGTCTGAAGACCTGTTCTGCAAGATCCTTCAACTTTTCGGGATTTGCAGCCCTGGGTCTTTTTCTCCTGTCTATTTTAATGACAATGGCCTTGAGATGTTTGGAGCCCATCACGCTTCCGAATCCACCGGAGCCGGAGGCGTTGCCCGAGGCAAATATTGTAGCAAAGGGAATCAGGTTCTCCCCTGCAGGCCCTATGCTCATCACACGGGTCTCTTTCCCTAATTTTTCAAGAAAATATCGCTCTGTCTCAACAGTGGTCATGCCCCAAAGATGTGATGCATCTCTGATCTTAACAGAACTATCTGTAATGAGGATATAGCAGGGATGGTCATGCGATCTGCCTGTTACAGCGAGGCCGTCGAACCCGGCATATTTAAGCCATGGCCCCCAGTTTCCTCCCAGGTTTGCATATGAAAAAGACTCGGGGTCTGACTGTGGAGACTTTCCGCATATCACCCATCTGGACCCTGCCAGACGGCTGAACCCTGCAAGGGGGCCTGTCATCATGACTATGCAGTTATCAGGCGCAAGTGCCGCTGTTCCAGAAGAGGTCTCATCCCAGTATATCTTTGCGGTTATTCCCCTCCCTCCAATAAAGAGATCTGAATAACGCTTTGTCTCTATTTCGGATATTTTTCCATTTGAAAGATCAATTTTCAGGATTTTACCTGCGTATCCGAATTCAGCCATTATTCAACCCCCGCATTAATGATGAGCACAGACGGAATGAAGGGAAGAGGTTTGAGGTATTCAGTAAAATAAAATTCAAGAATAAAAACCCCGCCACTCATCAAGTGTCCCTAATGCAAGAGTGGCGGGGTGTAAGGTTTTTAATCTCCAAAACTTCCTGACGGAATATCATATTTTTTACCCTTCCTCTTTTCCTCCTTCTCCTTCTTTTTCTCCTTCTGAGTCTTTGTGGATACCTTTTTTGATTCTTTTCTTGTGTCCCGGGACTTTCCCATAATAGACCTCCTAAAAAAGGTTTATCTATTTTAGATTTCAGTAAACAGGGGAATAGTATCTCTAAATTTTCTAAAATTTCAAGTTATTTATATTTACAGGATATATTTTTTTTGGCATATACGAATTTCTCAAAAGGCATAACTCGTTAATTTCGCAGTATTGTTGTACGAATACAAATTTTTCATGTACGGATTTTACAGCAAATCCGTGCATGATTTTTATGGTTTTCCAGCATTTAAAATGATTGAGTTATCTACCTTGTCATTCTGAGCAATTTAAAACTGTCATTCTGAGCGAAGCGAAGAATCTCTCATGAATCTGTTAATCTGAATGGCGTGATCTGGCATGGGACTGGTCATAAAATAGAGACCCTTCGCTTC
>CAZJOB010000419.1:0-3646 GCA_964547435.1 uncultured Desulfatiglans sp.
TCCTGTCCGGTTTCAGTACATGGACTTTCTTGCATCCATGGAAGAGTGGGCCGCCTCCCCTGCCGGAAGCAATCACATTAATTACTGGAAAGATATACTTAAATCTACCCCTTTCACTGGTCTGCTTCCTGTTGAAAGCCGTGATATCAACAGGTCAGCCACCGAAGAAAGCGCTGAGAAAAATATTGTTCTGGACAGGGATATATGCAGCGGCCTCAAACAGCTTGCTGCCAACCTGCGAAAGACGCTTTTCTGTGTTCTGCTTTCTGCCTATTACACAGCCATCTGGCGAATGACCGGCCAGGAGGATCTGGTTGTTGTTGCACTTCAGGCTGGGCGGTTAAATACTGAATTTCAGAATGTTATTGGAAATTTTGCCATGGAGGTTGCTTATAAAACAAGCCTTAAAGGAAATCCCGGTTTTGCCGAAATTACAGAACGGGTGACAAACACAATGAATGAGGCGCAGACTCACCAACCGATTCCTCTTGATTGGGTGCGCGGGGTGCTTACAGATGAAGGCATTTCATTTAATGCGCCGGGTATTAGCATATTATCCGGCAGTTCTGATGAACAGCAGGATGATTTCAGGCCGCACAGCCTGAAATTTGATCCTCCCGGTGTGCCTCATGGCTGTCATGGCTTTCCGGTTTCATGTGCAGTGGAGTTTATTGACAGAGGTAGCATGATTAAAGGTTCGATGGTCTACAGGACAGATGTTTATGATGAAAAGGCCATTGAGAGGTTTCTGGATTGTTTTCAGGAAATTGTGATTGATGTGATAAAGGAGCACGAAAGGCAAACACATGGAAAATACCACAACACTCCACAGCAACGAACCGAAAAACTCATATGAGTCACCGGTTGGCGAAATAGAGGAAGAGCTTGCGCGAATCTGGTCTTCGGTACTCATGATCGATCCCTTAAGCCGTAATGACAACTTCTTTGAACTGGGCGGCAATTCCTTGATGGCGGCTCGTATAATAAACGCAATATATGAAGTTTTCGGCATGGAATTGCCTGTGAGGACAATATTTGAACTTCAGACTGTGAAAGCCATAGCACAGAAGATTGAAGATACATACAATGAGGTGCTTTGTGAAGAAGAGATGGATGAGGGGGTCATTTAAGGCATAACAAAAATGAACCACGGTGATGAAAGTTTATAAAAAATCAAAAACTTATTATTACCACGGAGAACGCGGAGAGCACGGAGAAAATCATTTTATTCGCCTTCGCCAGAATACCCTGCGGCTTGCCGCAGCGATGAATGGCAAGGTTAACCGCGCCGAAGCTCTAGAGCGAAGGCGGGTAGGCTATGGCGCAATTCCGCTTGATACCCCACAGATTGCTGTGGGGAGCTTCATTTTTAATAAACAACCCTCCGCGTTCTCCGCCTGTCCAGCCATTTTATCACGCCATAGCTTTAGCGAAGGCGGAAGCTTTAGCGAAGGCGGGCGCTCTCCGTGGTGAAAAATTCTTTTGTATAAAGTGGAGGACACGAAATGGAATATGATAAATTAACAGAACCCGTGATACAGGCAGCCATTGAAGTTCATAAAAGACTTGGTCCGGGTTTGCTTGAACCCACATATGTATTAAGAGTAAAAGACGAAATAAAAAGATTTATATTATAAAACCCTCCGTGTCCTCCGCCTGTCCCACCATTTTATCACGCCATAGCTTTAGCGAAGGCGGATGCTCTCCGTGGTGAGATGCTTTTTGGTTTACTCATCCTGCAATGTTAAATTCATAACCTCAGTTGCATAATAAAAAAAGAAAGGGAAAACAATGCCTGAACATGCAAGTTCATCATCTTTAGCAGCAAAGCGGGAAATGTTTTTGAAAATACAAAAACACAAGGAATTAAATAATAAAGAAAGAATAACCCCTCGTGAAAGAACAGGCAGAATACCAGTTTCCTTTGTTCAGGAAGGCGGAATAATGGCTGTTGTAAATAAATTATATGATCCTGATATAACCAGGCCTCATGGCCCTGCCTTAGGTTATATAATAAAAGGAAGAGCCAATATACCAGCCTTTAGTAAGGCAATAAAGGAAGTAGTTAAGCGACATGAAATACTGCGGACCAATTATGAAGTAGTAGATGGAGAGCCATACCAGGTAATAAATGAAGTCCCTGATAGTATTCTTAAGGTAGTGGACTTAAAAATATTATCTGACAGTGAGAAAAAAGATGAAGTCAGTCGTATTACAAAAGACAAGGCATCTGAACCTTTTAATTTTTTAAAAGATAAATTAATGCTTACAGCTACAATGATAACAGCAAAAGATGAACATGCTTTATATATACCTACTAACCATAGTGGTACGGATTATATATCTAGCGGCATTTTACAGGCGGAGTTATTAGCTCTATATCAATCTCACTCATTAAATATACCGATACCTCTTCCTGATTTATCATTACAGTATGCTGATTTTGCAACCTGGGAGCGGGAAAGGTTTGCTGGAGAATATCTTGAAAAAAAACTGGAATACTGGAAGCAATTATCCGGAAAGGTTAATGCCTCTTTACCCCGTGATCACACGCCTGATGAATTTTCCTATGATGGAGATTCTGTTCCTGTAGCTGTTTTGCCTGAACTTACAAAACAATTGAAAGACTTAAGCCGGGCAAATAGTGTCACTTTATTCACAGTAATGTTTGCAGCCTTTATGAATCTGATCCATATTTTCAGCGGATATAAATGCAATATACTCAGTATGCCGGTTGCAAACCGTGCGCAAAAAGAAACTGAGCGCTTATTAGGATGTTTTACAACATGGCAGCATGTCCATGTAGATATGAGCGGAGATCCCAACTTTCTTGAAATGGTAGACCGGACAAATAAGACCCTTTTAAAAGTATATGATAATTATGTACCATTTAACTTTATGATAGATGCTGTCAAGCCTGGAGGACCGCTAGTAGATTTCCAGTTGCAGACTGCTTCGTTAGGATCAAACAGCGCCCGTAATGCAACCAATGATGAACATCTAAAACCTGAAGAGCCATCTAAAGAAGAACAAACAATGCCTGAAACTCGATCAGAAAAAGGCCCGTCAATATCGCAGGGCATGTCACAGGCCATGATGTTTATTCCTCTCAGGGTTCCTCAACCTGTATTTGCGCTTTTTCCTATCGCTGTATCTTTATCAGAGTTTGGGGATGTAATAAATGGAGATTTTAAATATAATACCGGCTTTTACGATAGGTCAACAATTGTCAATCTTACAAATGACTATGTGCTTCTTTTGTCACAAATTATAAAAAATCCTGAAATTCGAATTTCCGAAATAAAAATCAGGCCCCATAAAAGTGTGGTAGATGGCACGAACTAGTTGAATGTGTGTGCAGTATTCATTGTAAGCGGTTTGGCACGAATTTGGTGATGCTGAACACTGGTTTCTAGAAGATGCTTGATACTGGAAAAAACAAGCGCTAAAACCCAAATACGGTCAGGCTCATAATAGCATACTCTCAATCCTATAATACTATTGTAAATATATTTGATATAAGGAGGTTTATTATGAAACGGAAATCTATATTGCTAGTTTTCTTAATTTTATTTTTAATACCTACAGTCCTGTTTGCACAGAATATTACGACATCACACGGAATAACGCTTTATGGCGATTTGAT
>CAZJOB010000420.1:0-3636 GCA_964547435.1 uncultured Desulfatiglans sp.
CTGTGGGGCGTGTGGCTTTTTGCGCGTCCCTACAAGCAGATTGTTGGCCCAAGTTTAGTTTAAGCTACTAAGTTCATTCCCTAAGTTTATTAAGCACACAATCAAAATTAAAGTTTGAACATAGGTTAAAAAATACAATGTCTCTGTGGAGCCAATAGTCCAATTCAATTTCACATACAATTTTTAGCGCTCTTTTTATTATTTTAGGAAATACTTTTTCTATTTTTTGAAGAGCATAGTCGAGCGTATGTTCATGAAGGTTATCAAAAGAATCCTTCCAATTTTTTTCATCCATTTCATATAAATTATCCAATGATTCTATAGGCCATTCAATACTAAGGTATAGTGATGCCAACTTGCATGATTCATAAAGAGCTCTAAACTGAAGATGACGCTCAGATTCAACTACCATAAAACAGTCTCTTTGTTGGTTATATCTGATAAAATCGCAAAAAGTGTCAATATGACTGAGTAAGTTTGTCATATGAAAGACAAATTTATTGTGAAGTCTCTCCCTGTAGTATAGTGCTGGCAATATGTCTTTTCCAAGATCCGAATTTAAACTTATTGAATTATACAGTAAAAAACTAATAGTTTTTTGTTTATTTAATTTTTTATAGTTCGCTCTTATTTGTTCTTCTACCGATACAAAATAGATAGTGTTAGTTGATAACTCGGCAACAAATAAAAAAACTGGAACTGGTAAGTTAAGCCAATAGAATGCGGTCTCTGAATTTATGGAGGGAGAACGTGAATATTTAGTTTCTGTAGATTCCTTCCATTTTATTCTCTGTGTACCTTTTAACTGAACAGATATAAGGTCTCCTGTTATCTCGCCTTCCTTTGAGCAGATCTCAATATAACAGTCTATTCCGTAATCTCTTTCAGTAACCTCACGAACAATCCATTCTTTTGGTGCAAGCGTTTGTAAAACCCGCCAAGATTCTGCTTCAATTAAGTGTGACTGTGGTCTTTTCGGTAATTTCATATTAGCCCTTATAGGCCGACGCTTGAACTCACTGGCGGCGCGTAGCGACGTCCAGTGAAAAATAGGGGACGTATCTCAAAATATCAATCCATGTTTATTCAATCAAATATGAGTTGCCCTCGACTATCACTCTCCCCCTTCTCACCACGTAAACAAAAGCATATTGTGACTCGTTCAGCATAAGCGCCGGTTGACTCTGTATGATTCCAGAGTTCATCATGCCCCGTCAACATAAAAAAATTCCTGCCTATATCCGTTTTATATCCACAATCCCGTCCGCAACCGGTTCCTGTGTGCGTCCGGTCATTAACAATGTCAATTGATATTTTGAGGTCCCCTATTACTGATCCCCCTTGTACGGCGTATTGTCCCGGTGGAGCTTTAGTGAGGTCGGTAATTTTAGTGGAGACGGAAGCTTTCAGACAACAATGGCCGACTTTCGGGCCTTTCTCCCCTTTCAGTTCATACAGAACCATTTGTATGTGTCAATATTCAACGGGCTAACCCATTATTTTTAGACCCCATTGTTTTTCTCAGTGTAAATAATTGTATCATTTCCCCAATGAATATTAGAGTAAATTGCCCACAAAGGCCTTAATTTCGTTCAACACGGCATCTTCATTCGATAGATAAATAAGGTGCTCTGCATTGGGCAATATAATTAACTTTGCCGACGGAATATTCTTTTTGATTGCCTCAAGGATGATTTCATTGCCTTCGACTGATTTTTGGGCATATATCGCCAGTATTGGTGCCTTGATATCCGAATATTTCTGATAACCTGCGTTAATCTGGAGCTGCGGGGTCGGTATCTTTGAGGCTTTTAGTTCCGCCAGCATTTGATTCTGAACGGATGAAAAGCGATCTGAAAGCGAACTGTCACAATAAGCATAGATATAGGCGGCATCTAGATAGACCAATCCATACACCTTATCAGGATACCGTGATCCTATTGAACTCAATTCCTCACCGGCAATGGAGTGTCCCACAATAACCGGCCTATCAAGCTTGAGGGCCTTAATTACTGCCAGCAAATCATCACCCAACCGATCGGCAGCATAGCCGGTTAATGGGATGCTGGATTCACCGAATCCACGCCTGGTAATCCCGTAGACATGATAACCAGCGGACACCAGCTTGGGTGCAAACCTGTCAAATGCATGCGCATCCGCGTTCAGACCTGCCAGGAGAATCAAATCCCTTCCGGATCCTCCCCAATCCAGTACTTCCAACTTTACATTCTTGTCCACAGTTATGAACTGTACGCTGTGCGAGGAGGTATCAATTTTCCATGCTGTTTCTTTGGTCGCACGTTGAAAAGTAATAGGAAAAGAGAGTTGGCCCAAAGTGCAGACTCCTTGAATGGACGTTGAATCTTTATTTATGTTTCCTTCGCAATGACTCTGGCCATTATCCCAAATAAGTTTTATGTTTGAATCCTGCAGAATCACAGAATCCATTGTTGCTGAAAGAATTCCTATATCGAGGGCAATGGCTTTTGCGTTCCAGCCATTTCCATATCCTCTTGATATTTTCACTGTAACACGAGATTCCATTGGACCCATTTTGAGCATCCCCTGCCAATTTCCGGCAATGTCTTTTTGGGTGCTGGCGCAACGAGTGAAAAGTATTAATGCAAACAATGAAATCAGAATGATTTTTTTCATACAAACTCCTCTTTGATAAGGTGTAAAGGTGGCAAGTCTGCCTTTGACCCTTGCCATTTAACCGATAGCTACTCAGTAATAAATATTTGAAAAAACAGTTTATAGTCCGCCTGATGCCGGCAACCATAAAGATTTTTTAGACAGTAATTCGTTACGCCAATGTAGAAAAAAATAGGGGATGCATCTCAAAATATCAATCGGCGAAAGATTTTTATATTTTAAAGTACTCTATTCCATTTATAGATGAAGCTAACTGGAGTAGCTTTGGGTCCCCTAGATTAATGATAACAAAGCTTTCAGACTTCGACGAACTCGGTCGAGTCGCGGTCAGATGTCAGCATTCAGAAAAGAATAATCGTTTTTTGATTAACCTACCTGATATCCCTCAATCTATCCTCGTATTCATAGGCCTTTTCTGTATGACCCAATTCCTCGCTGCATTTTACCAGGTTTTCAAGTATAGGCACAAGCTGAGGATGTTTCTTTCCGCCGACATCCTCCACTATCTTGAGCGATCGCTCATAAAGCGGTTCGGCTTCTTTGTAATTGGTCTGGGCCATGTAAAGCAGCGCCAGATTATTCAGAGACGCGGACACATAAGGATGATTTTTACCGAAGGTCTTTTCCGCAACCTCTAGCGCCTGTTTCGCAACCGGTATGGCTATGGAGTATTCTCTTTTTTTGAAATGCTGTGCGACCTGAGAATTCAGTTTGTCGTAGAGGTCTTTTTGCGCCCATGCCGCAGTTGTAAATGCACTGATGGATATAATTAATATTAAAACTCTGAAGAAAGGCTTCATGGTGTGATTCCTCCTTGCTAGAGGTTGAGAGGAAAAATTCGATGCACCGATTATATACAGATAAAAGAAAAAGTCAAATCACCTCCTAAAAGGGCCGAAATACAGCCTTAATATCTATCTGTTCATTATCTTTTTAATAATTCCGGTAGTGGAAGCCCCTTCCACAAACGGCAGGCTTATC
>CAZJOB010000421.1:0-1533 GCA_964547435.1 uncultured Desulfatiglans sp.
TTAATGCACCATGTTTTTCAATCAGAATTTACACAATTAAATATACACTACCAAATCGTAAGCGATATCTCCGACAGGAAGCGTATGGAGGATGCTCTTACATTTTTAGTTAAACTTAATGAGATATTATTTGATTCGAGTGTTGAGGAGATAATGCAGCTTGGGCTTGATAAGTGTGAATCGCTTACGGAAAGCAGCATAGGTTATTTTCATTATGTAAATGCGGATCAGGAGACGATTACTCTGAAGACATGGTCAAATAACACAAAAACGCTGTGTAAAATCAGCGAAAAGGCATCGCATTATCCGATCAGCGAAGCAGGTGTATGGGCTGACTGCATCCGCGAGAAGAAGCCGGTGATCCATAATGACTATTCTGCAATTCTGGCTAAAAAGGGCCTCCCGCACGGGCATGTTCCCGTTATTAGAGATCTGGCTGTGCCTGTGTTCAGCAAGAACAATATTGCAGCAGTAGTGGGGGTGGGCAATAAAGCGGAAGATTACAATGAAAGGGATATATATCTGTTATCCGTAATTGCCGAAAATACATGGAGCGCTATTGCGAGAAAGCGCGCGCTTGAAGCCCTTGAGGAAAGCGAAGAGCGCTACCGTAAACTTATGGAGAGCATGTCGGACTTTACATATTCGGCGAAATTATTTGAAGACGGAAGCGTTGAAACAGAATATATCAGCGGAGATCTTTTCTCGGCAACTGGTTATACAGCTGAAGAACTTAATGCTTTTCCGGATGGTTATCAGCATATTGTCGATAAAGAAGATATTAAGGCTGTTTCAGATATTATGCCTGTGCTTCTGAGTAATAAATCCGCTGCGGTTGAATACAGGATATATAATAAAAATGGCGCGGCCAGATGGTTCAGGGATTACATCAGGCCGATTTACGACGACAAGGAGAAAAGAGTAACCCGTCTGATAGGAGGTATCCAGGATATAACAGACAAGAAGAAAGCTGAAGAAAAGCTGATCAAGGCAAAGCGTGAAGCGGAACGCGACAGTGTTTCCAAAAGCGCATTCCTTGCAAATATGAGCCATGAAATCCGCACCCCCCTTAATGCGGTCATTGGATTAAGCGAACTTCTCAGGTCAAGTGTAACGGATAAAAAGCAGCAGAGCTATTTAATGACTATCAACACAGCAGGCAAGAGCCTTTTGACGCTTATAAACGACATACTCGACCTTTCCAAGATAGAGGTCGGGATGATGGAACTGAATCCTGTGCCTGTTAATTTACTAAGCTTTCTTGAAGAAATTGAAAGTATATTTAAAATAAAGGTTCTGGAAAAATCCATTGATTTTAAAATAATAACAGATGAGGAATTACCTTCTGTTCTGATGCTTGATGAGAGCAGGCTGAGACAGGTGATGTTGAATATTGTAGGCAATGCGATCAAGTTTACAGGCAAAGGCAATGTTGTGGTTAAGGTGGAAAAAGAGGCGTCGCATGAAGGAGGGAATAAAATTGATTTAATGATAGCTGTTGAAGATACGGGAATCGGAATAAAAAGAGAGGAT
>CAZJOB010000421.1:1633-3625 GCA_964547435.1 uncultured Desulfatiglans sp.
AATTGATTTAATGATAGCTGTTGAAGATACGGGAATCGGAATAAAAAGAGAGGATATGAAAAGTATTTTCGAAGCGTTCAAACAGTCGGAGAATATAGGCCGGGAATTCGGGGGCACAGGGCTCGGGCTATCCATAAGCAAAAGGCTTGTTGAAATGATGAACGGCGAAATACATGTGATGAGCATACCCGGAGCAGGCAGTATATTTATAATAATGTTATATGATGTCGTCGTCGGTACTCTCGACTATTTGAACGAAAGCCGGAAGAAAAACGATCTGGAGCGGATACGTTTTAATTCGGAAAGGGTTTTAATAGTCGACGATATTGAGTCAAACCGGGTAATGTTAAGGGAGGTTCTTGAAAGAGTAAACCTTGTGGGAATAGAAGCGGAGAGCGGGGAGGAGTGTATAAGGCTGGCCAATGAATACAAACCTGATCTTATCATTACCGACATCAGAATGCCCGGTATGGACGGATATGAATTAATAAACAGGCTCAAGGAAGGCCCGGCAACCGGTGATATACCGGTAATGGCAATCACAGCTTCAGCAAAGCCGGAAGAAAAGGAAAAGATATTGCATTGCGGATTTGACTCATATCTTGCAAAGCCGGTGGATATTGCAAAGCTTTTCAAGGAATTATCAGGTTTTTTCAAATTTACAAAAGTTAGCGGCGAAGCGTCTGTGTTAAAATTAGATGATATGCTGTCAGGCGGGGAAATAACAGATGTCAGGAACCTTGTGGATGTTCTGAAAAATAAAATAATTCCCGGGATGAAAAAGGCAAAGGGAGTAATTAGGGTAAAGGATATAAGAGAGATAGCTGAGCAGATCGAAAAACTCGCCGGTGATCACAATGTATCTGCCCTGAAAATATACAGTGAAAGATTAAATGATGCTGCAAAGAGCTATGACATCGATACTATTAATAAACGTTTATCCGAATTTAATTCAATAGTGGAAAAACTCGAAGAAAAGGCGGATTATCATGAAGCGCATTAAGCCGCTGATTTTAATAGTAGATGACAATCCCCAGAACCTCCAGATCGTCGGGGAGAAGATTGAACAGAGCGGCTATGATGCTGCCATCGCTACAAACGGAACCCAGGCGTATGATTTTGCAAAAACTAATAAACCGGATCTTGTGCTTCTGGATATAATGATGCCCATGGTGGATGGATTCGATGTCTGCCGTCTTTTTAAAGACAATCCTGTTACCAGTGACATTCCGGTTATTTTTTTAACCGCAAGGACTGATTATGATGATATTACAAGGGCATTCGAGCTTGGTGCGGTTGATTATGTGATAAAACCTTTTAATGTAATGGAGCTGAATGCCCGCATTAAAACCCATCTTGATTTAAAGTATTCCAGGGAGCAGCTCATCGACTACAATAAGGAACTTGAGAAAGCGAATCAGGAGCTGAAGCAGGCGAACAAGATAATCTCGGAAAAGAATATTCAGCTTGGCGAGACAATGAAACAGCTGGAGATAGCAGCAAGGACCGATCCTCTTACAAACCTTTTAAACAGGCGAAGAATAATTGAGCTTATTGAAATTGAAGCGATTAGATTCGCGAGAAATAAAAAATTATTCAGCATAGTAATAGCAGATATTGATTTTTTCAAGAGCATAAACGATAATTACGGTCATGATGAAGGAGACGTTGTTTTAAAATCAATCGCCGATACCATTACGGCAACTATAAGAAAGCAGGATTCGGTTTCCAGATGGGGAGGCGAGGAATTTCTCATCCTTCTGCCGGAGACAGATGCAAACGGCGCTAAAAATTTAACCGGAAAAATAAGAGAAAAGCTGGCTGCCAGCAGTCTGGTTCCCCTGAACATTGATCTGAAGGTGACGATGACTTTCGGGATCGCCGAATACGATGAGAATATTTTCATCGATTCCACGATTAAAAAAGCGGATATTGCTCTCTATGAGGGTAAGAACAAAGGCAGAAACTGCGTTGTTGTTTATAAAGGTGATG
>CAZJOB010000422.1:0-3602 GCA_964547435.1 uncultured Desulfatiglans sp.
ATGAACTGATAAATATGCCGGACCTTTTTACCTTTACAAACACCTGTTATATTCCCAGACCGGATCATGAACCGGAAAGCGACAAGGTTTCAATGACATGGGCTGGAGTCAAATCTGAGAATCTCGCTACTGTATGGCTTCTCTATCATCTCACAGACAGGTTGAACATGAGCGAGTTTCGTCAGGTAACCGAAAAAGTTGGCCTTTCAAGAAGACCTGACGAGAGTTATGACGAGTATGTTGTAAGAATTAGAGATGTCAACGGTATAATCGTAAACACGAAAACCCTTCGGAAAACCGCGTTTGAGGAGGCAAAAAAATCCATCGAATCCGATCTGATATTTGGTGATTATGAAGAAGCTCTTGAACATATTAATCGCTTGCACCTGAGCATTGATAATTCAAAAATTGACAATTCCGAACCCGATTTGTCTGATATTATGAGATATGATTTTATGATTCTTAATGATATGAATACAAGAATGAAAAATAAAATGAAGGATATTCTTGCAGCCCTCATCCTTTACAAAACAAATCTTCAGGCGCTCAAAGATAAAACCGGCGGTGAGCTTAAATATTTTTTTGAGAAGATAGAAGAGCAGGCGTCAGGGAGGATAATCTATACTGAAACTCCACATAAAATTGACAGGATGGGTTTCAAAGAGATAAGCCCTGATGATCTGATAAATGAGCGAATCGATCTGAACCTACAGGATATATGGGTAGATGGTCTTTTGCCATCGGGAGTCCTTGACCTGCTGCAATCCAGAATAAGCGTCCATTTTGAAGAGCTTGCATCCCTTTCAAGATATGACATGAATGTTCTTTCAAAGGTCAGAGATTTCCGAACGCTTGTTAACCTGCTCTATGTGAAGCAACTGGCACACGAAATGGGAATATCCACACAGCTTGATCCGGTGCTGAGTTTTCCCCTTGGACCTAATTCAATCAGTATCCTGGAAGCGGCAAGGTCCTATCAGACCGCTATGACAGGAATGCTGCATTCCATTGAACCGGAGACGACTGAATCCGAGATGACTCCTATAATCAACAGGATAGTAGACCGGGATGGAATCACCATATGGGAATACAAACCGGAACCCAGAAAAATATTGACAACACGTGTTACCTCAGCTCTTACTGAGATCCTTAGGCTGGTTATTCAGGAGGGCACAGGCAGAAGAGCAAAGGATAGTGTTCGAATGTCAATTAAATTTGAAAGCGGTGAAATGGATATACCTGTTCCATGTTTTGGCAAAACAGGAACAGCCAATCGTTTCACAAATTCAAGTTTTATCGGTTTTATCCCCGGCATTAGCAGGGAATCAGGAGAATTTGACATTAATAAGGGATATGTTATCGCCAGTTATGTCGGGTATGACAATAACTTCCCCATGAAAGGACCACATATCAACATCGCCGGGGCCTCGGGGGCCCTGCCTATATGGATAGATACATCAGAGGGAGTGGTGAACAGTCCTGAATATAAAGATGGATTAAATACGGCCGACCTTGCATTTCTGTTTCATTCGGGCCCCTTGATTGCGGATAAGGATCTGACTCCGGTCAGAGTTTCCAAAACAAACGGTTTAAGGATAGAAAATGACAGCATGAATACTCCACCGAACAATGAAATTGAAACCTATTCCTATGTTTTGAGAGATGGGTATCTGAAAGAAACAAGAAGGGAATTCGAACCAATCAAAGGAGTTCAAAATGAATAGGTCCTGCCTGATCAAGACAGTTTTAATTTTTTTTCTCGTGTTTATTTTTCTTTACGGATGTGTATCAACTCCAAAGAGAGATATACCTGCGCCGTTACCTGAAAGCGCTTCTTCTCTTCCCGTTGATGCTATTGATCAGAAAAGCAAAGATTGGAAAAATGAAGCTATTAATGAATTTTCTTTAAAGAGAAATGAGATTCATAACAGTTTTCTGGCCGGGAATTACAGCCAGGTAATCACCCTGTGCCTTGAACTGGAGAAAGAATTCGGCAGCAACTCTCTTACTCCTGAAATAGAGATACTGTTTGCATTTGCTATGGCAGAGAATGGAATGTTGCAGGAAGCCATTGATATGGGAGAAAGCGTATTGAAAGAACTCCACGCGAGACCGGACTTAATTAATCTTATGGCAGGTTTGATTAAATGGGAACTTAAACTGGGTAACATGGAAAATGCACTGGGATTATATGAGAAAATGCTTGATAACATGCATGAGAAAAATGCCATCTTAGATAGCGCAGGTAAAAGTGTCAGTGCTGAAAAAAGGCCTATTCCCTACGAACCAAGACTTGACAGAGATGTCATAGGCGAGATTGATAAAACAAGGTCAGCCGAGGTGACGGGCCTTCTTGATGTTGTAAAAAGGCTGATAAAAAATGAATCATACTCGGACGCAAAACTTCTGCTTCTTAAATGGCGGCTTCGGGCCGAGGAAGGGCCTGAAACCGAACTAATCGAAAAGGCATTGAAAGAAGTTGAATACGCTGAGGCCGGGAATAATAAACTCAATAATGAGGTGAAAATCATAAATGAAGCAAAAAGCCTGATTGAGGGAGAGAAATTTGAAGAGGCGATATCTTTACTTGACTCCCGGAGCATCGAAGGCGGTGAAATAGATCATGAGGTTTTGCGATTAAAGGAACTCGCAATCGAAAAACTGATCGAGAGGGAACACCTGGCTGCAGCAAGAAGTTTTCTCATGGCAAAGAAAAGCATTGATCGCCTTGAAAAGGAAACATTATTGAAATCCTCACTTGAGATACTTAATATGTTAATTGAAAAATATCCTTCATCACCTTCAATTGACAAGATAAATAATCATATAACCAGGGTCAGGAATGAGCTGGATAAACTCACTGAAAAATAAATATGGACAACTCTTCTATTTTCCTCTTTACAAAGACAAATTTTTACTTAAATTATTGTTAAAGTTTATTCAGAAAAATGTCGATTAAGATTTTAAAGGATCGTTGATGAATTGCTCTTTGTAATAAAACGAAAAGTACCGCCTGACTTCAACACCTACACATAAACCACAGGATTGTAGCTTGTTAATTCAAAATCAGGTGCTTCCAATGGTTATACTTTATTAGCGGGGTCTATGGTGGTGCTTATAAGCGCTTCTCGGATGCCCGTGCATCTTTTCACTGGACATCTCCAAAATAAATATATCTTCGAGATTGTATCCGGAGAGAATAACGACATCTGGGGAAGCCAATATTTAGTCGTCAACCTGTTAACCTATCAGCCTAACCTTTATCTCTGGTGAAGTGGATAATAGTTAACTTAAATAAATAAAAAACGTTGATTTTTAGCCGCGAATCGCATTATAGATTCGCGGCTTTTTTGTTTCAATCATTTCGTGAATACGCCGTTCTCATAAATTATCTTTTTCTTTCCGGATTTTAATTCCGCTGTAACTGTCTTGTTTTCAGTGTTGACCAGGTCCCAGTGAATAGCAGAATCATTCAGACCCAGTCGTTTTTTTAATCCGGGCGTGAGTTTTGAAGCATCTCCCTTATATGTGTCAGAATAGGACATTCCAAGAGCAAGATGGCAGTTTCCATATCTCCCTCCAAAATTTTCGTCATATAGAGT
>CAZJOB010000423.1:0-3600 GCA_964547435.1 uncultured Desulfatiglans sp.
GGTGATAAACGGGCACAAATTGTGGCCTTCAGCATACAGAGAGGCAAAATGGTTCCGGGGTTTATGCGTGGTGGAGGGTGAAGAATATCCGCGTAATATCGCCCAGATATTTGTACCTGCTGATGCTGAGGGTGTTGCAACGAGCAAGCCTTACAGAAAGATGGGCGCGAGCATTGATACAAACGGGGATATATGGTTTGAAAATGTCAGAGTCCCCAGGGAATACCGCGCTCAGCAGGACCCTGAAGATGATTTAAGATCGGTTATGGCAAATGTTACCATCGGTCGCCTGACCTCAGCCGCGTTCCCCTTAGGTATTATGAAAAGGGCCTATGAAGTATTTAAAAACTATGTGGATAACCGGGAAATCGCCGGAAGGCCCATGAAGGAACACGGGGTTGTCGTGCATGAACTGGGGGAAATGGCAAGGGAGATTCTAACTGCCGAGGGTTTCCTTTACTATATCGCGGACAGAATGGATCATCCCGATCTATATGGCAATCTCTGGGATCTGAAGAATCTGGCCCTGGCAAGCGCATGCCAGGTAACAGTCAGCAACCTGGGATGGAGCGCCGTGAATCGCGCCCTTGACATGATGGGTTCCTATGGGTATTCCCGGGAAGGGAAGATGGAAAAACTCCTGAGGGATATAAAAATCACCCAGATTGTGGTGGGCGGGCAGCTTCTGCGACTGACGGAACTGGCACGCTACTATTTTGGGACAAAAACGATATAATCTTTAATAAGGAAATTCTATGGAAGAACAACCAAGTTTTGCATTACTGGGTGATATCCCCATTATTGAAGGAAGCCGTAAGGATCTGCTCAAGTTTGATTCGTGCGCTGTAGTGCTGGCGAGGGCGGCGATGGAGACGCCGGAATCAATTACTATCGGGATTTTCGGAAAATGGGGAACGGGAAAAACGAGCATGATGCGTCTCATCATGAGTAAAGTAGAAGAGAACCATGAGGCTGTTCCTGTCTGGTTCAATGCATGGCAATATGAGAAGGAAGAGCATCTGATTGTACCGCTTACCGCGACCATCACCCGTGCGCTCGATAAAAAACTGAAGACCGGCAATTGGGACAAAGGGGTCAAACAGGCCGCGAAAAATGTGAGGGATGCGCTGCGATCCATCGCGTACGGTTTTGAAGTGAAGGGGAAGATAGGCATTCCGCTCGTATCTGAGGCGGAGATCAATCTTTCGGCAAAGGAGATGATAGAACGTTATCAGGATCTAACAAAAGACTCGGTGCTGGCGCGAAGCCTCTACTTTGACGCATTCAGTCTGCTGGAAGAATGCGTGCGTTCGGAGAAGCATCCACCGCGTATTGTGGTGTTCATCGATGATCTTGACCGCTGTTTTCCTTCCAAGGCGGTTGACCTGCTCGAAGGGATCAAACTCGTGCTCAATCAGCCGGGATTTTCATTTGTGATGGGAATCCATGACGAGATCATTCGGGAATTCGTGAAAAACAAGTATTCGGGTGAGTGTAAGATCGACGGCGTCTATTTTGAGGACTATCTTGACAAGATTATCCAGGTTAAGGTGCCGGTGCCTGAGCGGGAGCCGGAAGAGATGGATAACTATATAACCGCGCTCCTTAAGCAGGCGAAAGTGATTGATGAAAAAGATATCCCCGGCCTTGTGAATCTTATCGCGGAGTCGTGCAACCGAAATCCGCGTTCCATAGTGAGACTTCTCAACCGCATAATGGTGACAGTCCATATCGGTGTGCTTGATGAAAAACAGTATGAACCCACCGCCCTGATTCTCGATATGGCGACCGATATGGAGAAATACCGGCATTTCAGGAATATCCTGGATGACCCGATTCAGCTTGAGGAGGGCGAGGGAAGGATTGTTAAATTCGGGGAACTGATCGCAGATGCTATTGAGCAGTTTACATCGGTATCCGGAGGCAGGCGGCAGTTATGGGAGGAGTTAGGAGAAGTGAAGGTTAAGAGCCGTTCTGCCGATCTTAAAAAAATAAGTGATATGCTGAGGGACAATCCGCATATTATTTCAATACTTAAAACCGAGGCGGGGCTGCATTGGCTGAGAAACAAGGAGTACCGGAAGAAACATATGCAGGCCGGCAGACAGACGATCGGCGAGCAGAAACAGAGTGAGAAGATTACCGGTAATGCGATTGATGATATTGTGGGTAACATGGTGGAGATTCCGGGAGGGACATTCACAATGGGTGATGCCGATTTCAGGCCGCCTCATGAAGTTACATTATCCTCTTTTAAAATCGGGGCAATGCCAATAACACAGAGGCAATATAAAGAGATTATGGGAACGAACCCGTCTAATTTCACGGGCGACGAAGACAGGCCTGTTGAGATGGTCTCTTGGGAAGATGCCTGTAATTTCTGTAAAAACCTTTCTCAGTTAAGGGGAGAGGAATACAGGCTTCCAACCGAGGCGGAGTGGGAATATGCATGTCGCGCCGGCAGTACCGGTGCATATTGCTTTGGTGACGATCAGGATATGTTAAAAGAATATGCATGGTATTCGGAAAATTCTGAAGGATCAACCCATCCGGTTGCCAAGAAAAACCCCAATAAATATGGTCTTTATGATATGCACGGCAATGTTTGGGAGTGGTGCAGCGACTGGTACGGTGACTATCCAACAGGACCGGAAAATAATCCGACCGGTCCAGGAACGGGCTCGAACCGCGTGCTTCGCGGCGGCTCCTGGATCGATGGCCCCAGGTTTTGCCGGTGTGCGTGCCGCAGCAGGAGCGAGCCCGGCAGCCGCCACGACATTGTCGGCTTCCGCGTGGTTTCCTCCCGCAGTCATCGGTAGGCCATTCCGTTCAGCCCATGAGCGCGCGGAGCGAAAGGGGAGCGAATCCCCCACACGAAGTTGAGCGGTGAGGAGGGACGACGAACCGGCGAAACGAAGAGCGGGGGATGAGCGGACGCGGGGAAATGAGGAATAAGTGCCTCATATATTTAAGAAAATTTACCATGTTGACCAATAATGAAGGTTTAAAATGAAGATCGCATGTTATTACAAAGACAATAAAACAAACCTGGGAATTATAAAGGCAGGAACAATCCTACCTCTGGACTTTCATGGAGACATGATCGATCTGATTAACTCATGGCCATATAATGGGGATATGGGAGAACCTGTGCCCCTTGAAACGGTCAGACTGGCTCCGCCAATTGTCCGGCCGTCAAAGATTATATGCATCGGTCTGAATTATATGGATCATATCACAGAGAGCAAGGGCAGCGCGCCGGAAACACCTGTTATATTCGCAAAATTCCCGAACAGTATTATCGGTCATGGTGACAGGATAGAATGGGACGGAAGTCTGACAAAAAAGGTGGATTTTGAGGCGGAACTGGCTGTGATTATCGGTAAAAAGGCACGCAATCTGAAAAAAGATAACGCCCTGGAATATGTGTTCGGATATACCTGCGCCAATGACGTAAGCGCCAGAGACCTTCAGTTTGGAGATAAGCAATGGGTGAGGGGAAAGACGCTGGATACATTTTGTCCTCTTGGTCCATGGGTTGTTACCGCGGATGAGATACCAGAACCAAACAGACTGGATATAAGATGCAGGCTCAATAAC
>CAZJOB010000424.1:0-3597 GCA_964547435.1 uncultured Desulfatiglans sp.
GGTTTGGGCGTCAACGATGGATCGAGGCACACGAGGGTGTGCTCGAAAAGTGCGATCTTGCCAGGGAGAAGGGTGTTGACGTCGAAGCGGTGCTGAGGGAAGCTCTATCGAGGACGTGACTGCATGAGATAGACCGAGCGGGGCCGGGTGGAAACACCCGGCTTTTTTTGTGTTGGGTGTGCTGTTGGGTATTGATTTTCAGGCAAAGAAAAAAGGGGTCGGGAAAAGCTCCCAACCCCTTGATTTTCCTATGGTGGGCGATGCGCGACTCGAACGCGCGGCCTTTGGTTCCGGAGACCAACGCTCTATCCAACTGAGCTAATCGCCCTGTAATTTATTAATAAACTCATATCATTTTGTAAAAGCAGGGTCAATAAAGGATTTAAAGGAGGCCTTGGAATTTGCCTCATTTTGTCAGAAGTGGTTAAAACGAAAAAAAGATCAAAAATGAATTTTCTGCTTTTGTTCAGGTTTTGCCAATCGCAGATCCTTTTTATATTCCATCATTACTTTATCTTTGCATTCAGGACAGATCGAATGAGTTACCCGAAGCTTGTCATAAATGCCATCGCCAATCACTTTTGTGCTGAGCCGTTTATTGCACCATGAACAGACTACATCGATATACATAATGCTTCTCCAGTATGAGAAAGGGTGATTGATGAATTTTAGATCTTATTACTCACAGAAATAAAAATTGGGGCATCTTAATAATAAATTATTAAAATGTCAAGAAAAAATACCATATATTGATATGCTTCTTTTCATCGTGGCTATATATGGGATTATTAAGTGAAACACAAAAATCCCGATATATTATTCTATTGTCTATTAATCCTCTTGCTGAATCGAATCCAGTTTTGCTGCTATATTATCCCTTATCCAGTGTGAATCCCACCATTCAACAGGATTAACAAATATTCCGTGAACGAGCATACTGAAGTGCAGATGATCGCCGCCGGCGAGCCCTGTCTGGCCCGTATTGCCAATGATGTCTCCCTTTTGAACCAGATCTCCGACCGCTGCTTTTATTTCACTTAGATGCCCGTATAGAGAAGCAAGACCCTGTCCGTGATCTATCATCACTGTAAGGCCGTAAATTCCGTTTCTTTCCGCAAAGATAATCCTGCCGTTATTTGATGCGGCGACCGGAGAATTCGCCAGTGATGCCAGGTCAACGCCCAGGTGATATTGTTCATCCACCTTTTGTCCCTTATAGAAATAGCTGCGATGATCGCCGAATTTTGCCATGGTAGCCGCATTTTGCATCCTTGTCCATGTGCCGTCCCATAGTTGTTTGGGATCGGTTTTTTTAGTCAGATCATAAAACAACTGATTATCAGATATTCTTGAATCATTGTTGATCTTTATATATTTTTCTATATCACTGTCTGCCGGATCAAGACCAAAATAATCAAAATATGGCAGTACGCGTTGAAGAAAACCGTCGGTGATCGTGAGGCTGTCTCTGGCGAACTTTTTCTGTCTGATGTGATAATAAAAGGTCGAGCGTGTTGTATTGTCCGCCCTGTCTTTGGCCCAAAGATAAATGTTTATATCTGATTCCGCGTTGAAGGGCAGGGCAAAATACGCGATATATGTCCCGTCTTTTGTATCTTCAGTGGCGGGGAATCCCGGTGAAAAATGGTCATTAACATAAATCCCGCTCTCTATGGCATCCGAGCTTGTTTTATATACAACAAGGCAGGTTCCTCCCATGTTTACATTGTGCATTTTACTGATAGCCCGTATGGTAGGAGGGATGGTATCAACTGTCATTTTGTGACTTATAAGAGACATGTTCCCATCGCCGCCATTGCGCCTTGAATAGTCCCACACCTGCACGTTCAGGGTAACCAGCCCCTGGGCCAGGCGAAGCTGAGACGGGTCAAAATCAAATTTTGTCTGATAGGTCCGAACGCCCTGTTCATTTAAAAAACCTTCAAACGGGAATTTGATCTCAAAGATGTCTGTTTCTCTTCCGCTTTGATCATAATAGATCCTCAATGCCTTAAGGCCGCGCTTCATATCATTTATTTTTACAGTGAACTGCTGCTTATGGGATATGAATTCGGGTAATGCGTCCAGTTCCACATGAGGTTTTTCACCTTCAAATATGATCGTAAGCAACCAGATGAAAAGACCGATAAAAATGACTAAGGGAATTAACGTGAGGTAATATACTATTCTTTTATTTTTTGGCATATGTATTATCCATGAAAATGTATATATCTATTGACTATAAAAACCTAAGCCAGCGCATTAATCATAGTAACTGTATAAGAATTCCTGTAAAAAAATTATAAATTTGCTTGTTGAAAACAAAGTATTTGCAGATTTTATGTCAAATGTCAAATCCTGATGCTAATCAGACAATCAACCTGTTTTGTATATATGAATTTTCTTGACATGGGTATGTTATCTGGTAGGAAATACTAAATTTCGAAAAGGGATGTTAAAAGGAGGTTTGTGCGTCTTTTATGGCAATAATATCGCCCTTCAGGGGTGTGACATATAATTTTGACAGAATCAATGATATCTCAAGGCTTTTAACTCCTCCCTATGATGTCATTTCTGAAAAAGAACAGGAAAAATTTTATGAGTCTCATCCTAATAATGCAATAAGGATTATTCTGGGAAAGAAAAAAAATGGAGATTCGGATTGGGACAATCACTATACAAGGGCCGCTGATTATCTGAAACTGTGGGAAAGCTCCGGTATCCTTAAACGTGCAAATGAAGAAAATATATATCTGACATCACACAGTTATGATCCCGGCGACGGAAGTGGAACAAGAACAAGATGGGGATTCATATCCCTTGTTCGCCTAGAAGATGAAGGTTCCAATGTTATACTTCCTCACGAAAAGACATTTTCCGCCCACAAGAATGACAGGTTGAAACTGATGACGGCATGTTCCGCCCAGCTAAGCCAGGTTTTCGGTCTTTACGATGACGCGGGGTGCGGTATACTGGAAAAATTGAAGAGCATTTGTAATACCCTGCCGGTTGTATCATTTGATTTTATTGACGGAACAAACCACAGTATGTGGAGCATAAGCGACAGAGGATTAATAAAAGAGATTGCCGATGCAATGAGGAACAAGGTGATCTTTATTGCTGATGGCCATCACAGGTATGAGACATCGCGTAATTACAGAAACATCATGAGAAACAGGCATGGAAAGGGAAGAGGAGATAAATCATTCGAGTTTGTTATGATGTACCTCACTGATATGAGTGACGAGGGCCTTACAATACTGCCGTCCCATCGTCTGATCAGGGAGTGTAAAGGTTTCAATATTAGCGATTTCCTGGAAAAAGCGGATGAGTGGTTCAATATTTATGAAATTATACCTTCGGATTCAGGTGAGGCCACTAGAGTAGAAGAAATAAAAAAGGCCCTTGAAAATCAGGGGCAGGACCGTTCCGCATTTGTTTTTTATTCTAAAAAAGCAGGAAAATTTTTACTCATGTCACTCAGAGAAGGCGCCATGGACAGATCGGAGAACGATTTGCACCCTTCCTTAAGAAAATTGGATGTCACTGTATTGTCAAACCTGATACTGGAGAAATGCCTCGGTTTTACAAAAGAGG
>CAZJOB010000425.1:0-3584 GCA_964547435.1 uncultured Desulfatiglans sp.
TATCATTATCTTGAGATTGTCCCGCAGGCCCGCAGCCTTTATAGCCTCAACAGTCTCTTTCATTGCGTCAAAGGCGAGGGTTAGAAACCCGCTTAGTCCCACAACTGTGGCTCCGGTCTCTTTTATCTTGTCCACAAAATTCTGAATAGGAACATCGATGCCGAGGTCATAGACCTCAAATCCGCTGATATCAAGCATGAACACCACGAGGTCCTTTCCTATGTCATGAATGTCACCCGCTACCGTTCCAATAATTACCTTGCCGAGTTTCTCGGTTTCTACGCCACTATCCTTGATATAGGGTTCAACCAGTTGGGCTATACCCTTTAATATTTCTCCTGAATAGATAAGATCGGGAATAAAATACTGCTGCTTTCCAAATCTGCTTCCAACAACCTGCATTCCTTCCCTGGCTGATGCCAGAATTTTCATAGGATCAACACCTTCATCGAGCTGCTTCCTGACCAGATCCAACGCCTCCTGCTCTTTAAGATCTGACAATAACTCTGCTAAGTTTGACATGTATACTACCTCCTTTGATAAATAATGTTTGCCTGGTCTTTTTCCTCTATTTTACATATAAATCCTGTTGTTACAGCCATAATGGAATTTTCACAGCATCCTAATAATTTTGATGAATGTCAAGGTAAAATTATCCTTTAAATAACCGGCTTCACACAAATTTCAGCATAAAATTAAAAGGTTCAATCCGAATATTTCAAAGGTTAATGACGTGTTTAAATCCAGAGTCTATATTGACAGCATTCCAGGAAATAAAGTATTATTATTTCGGCCTTTTTATTTTATGACACAGAATATCCAGGTATAACCACGAACACAGGGAGGATAAAAATGACTGAAAAAAAGATGACTATCGCGGACCTGAACAGGAAAAAGATGAATGGGCAGAAAATAACCATGGTAACAACATACGATTATCCGAGCGCCACCTTTGCCGACCAGGCCGGTATAGATACTGTCCTTATCGGCGATTCCCTGGGTATGGTCATGCTGGGACATAACTCCACGGTCCCTGTAACAATGGATGACATGCTGCACCACTGCAAGGCCGTGAACAGGGGAATAAAAAACAGTTTTATTATATGTGACCTTCCTTTCATGTCTTACCACATCAGCAGGGAACAGGCGCTTGAAAACGCCGGAAGGTTGATAAAGGAAGGCGGCTGCGATTGTGTCAAACTGGAAGGCGGAACGGAGATGGCCCCTATAGTCGAAGCGATTGTAAAGGCCGGAATCCCGGTCTGCGCCCATATCGGACTCACTCCCCAGACAACCACCATGTTAAGCGGTTTTCGGGTCCAGGGCAAGGACGCGGAAAGCGCCAGAAAACTCATCCAGTCAGCCAGAGACCTCGAACAGGCAGGGGCGTTTATGATAGTCTTTGAATGCATTCCGGACGCGCTGGCCGCCCGCATTACCGGTGAGTTGAAAATTATCACCATAGGGATCGGAGCAGGCAAAGATTGTGACGGCCAGGTGCTGGTGTACCATGATCTGCTGGGTCTGTTTGAAAGATTTGTGCCCAAAATGGCAAAACAATACATCAATCTCGCGCCCATGATCAAGGAGGCCCTTGGCCGGTACAAGACAGAGGTTGAAAACGGCTCATTTCCCGGACCGGAGCATTCCTTTGCGATGAGCAAAGAAGAAGCGGATAAGATCTAGGAGACACACAATGGGTTTTCTTGTTATCGGCCCCGGGGCTATGGGGTGCCTTTTTGCCGCCCGCTTAAAAAGATCGGGCAGGGAAGTCACGCTATATGATTACAATGAAGAGCGTGCCGGGGCAATCAACCGGCAGGGGATTGCTGTCGAGGGAATACTTGGCGAATACAGCGTCAAGGTTCCTGTTGTAACAAAGGATATTCCTGTTGAAACCCGTTTTGTTATTATGTGCGTCAAATCATACAAAACCCTTGATGCCGCCCAAAGCATAGAACGCGTTTTGCCAAAGGATGCTGTTATAACAACACTTCAGAACGGCCTTGGAAACCTGGAGATCTTAGGCAGGGTATTCGGGAAAGAAAGGATTATAGGAGGCGTGACATCCGAAGGCGCCACAGCCCTTGCATGGGGACGAATCAGACACGCCGGCCAGGGCAGGACAATATTCGGTCCGGGCGGAGAAAATAACAATTTTCGAGAACAACTGATAGATGCCTTTCTCAAAGCCGGGTTTAACACGAATTCGACTGATAACATTGAGAGTCTTATATGGGGCAAGCTGATTATAAACGCGGGCATTAACGCCCTCACGGCAATAACCGGCCTTAAGAACGGGCGTCTTCCCGAATATTCAGGCGTCCGCCTGATAATGGAAAGGGCGGTTAATGAGGCAGTGGCCGTGGCAAAGGCGAAAAATATAGACCTGCCCTTTAATGATCCCCTTGCCCGCACTCAGGAGGTATGCCGTGACACCGCGGACAACATCGCCTCAATGCTTCAGGATATTCTCAACAAAAAGAGGACAGAGGTGGAATACATAAACGGCGCCATTGTCAAAGAAGGAAAGAGGCTAAATATACCCACCCCCGTGAATGAGACCCTGACATCCCTGGTTCAGACATTGCATGAAACATATGATATTCGGCTAAGGTAGGTAGGGTTAAGCAAAGCAACCCGACAAAACCTACTTCCGGGAGTATTTAAAATAATAAAGACAGATAAAATTTTACCTGTTATAATAGTTTTACGATTGATCTGAAAGGATAAGAACGATGACAGCAGAAACAATTGAGGCAGTATATAAAGATGGTGGTTTCCACCCGATTTCCACAGCAGGAGTGAACCTTATTGAGGGGCAAAAAGTGCGAATTATGGTCGAGCCGGTTGAAGATCCGGATGATATCCTTGCATTAGCAACCCAGGTCTATGATGGTTTAAGCGAAGATCAAATCAATTTAATCGAGGGTCATATTCAGCGGCGTAAAGACTTCTTTGAGAAAAGGTTGTCTTAATAATGGATCGATCAATGGTTTTGCTTGATACGGATATTCCCCCTCTCTGATTATGTCATTAACAAGGCGGCTACAATATACGCGGAACTCCATAGTCAAGGCAGATTAATAAATGATGCCGACATCCTTATTGCAGCTACAGCCATTTCCCATGATTTGATTCTGATCTCAAATAATGAATCACATTTTAGTCGTATTCGTGATTTAAAATTAGAAAACTGGCTTGAATGAATGGAATTAGACCTGCTTGCTCAGATGGATTGAAATATGTCTAATTTCAAGGGCAGACCCGGATGTTTTCATAAAGGATTAATGACCTGTTTTATTCGCCTTCGCCAGAATACCCTGCGGCTTGTCGCAGGGATGATCAGCCTTCACCAAATGTTACGGCTCGACAAGATGGCAAGGTGAACCGCGCCGAAGCTCTTTAGAGCGAAGGCGGGTAGGCTTCCGCCTTCGCCGCTGGCTATGGCGGGACAAGATGGCGCAATTCCGCTTGATACCCCACCGCTTGCGGTGGGGAGCTTCATTAAGAAAATTGCCAAGCTGATTATCTACAGCCGTGCCCGATGCCTGTCACCCTGAGCGAAGCGAAGGGTCTCTATT
>CAZJOB010000426.1:0-3549 GCA_964547435.1 uncultured Desulfatiglans sp.
TGCCATGACCTCCGATTGAACCCGATATTCTGTTGGTTTTTTCCCGTGTAATAACGTTTACAACGCCCACACAGGCGAATTCACCATGAACAGCCGACCCCGGTCCCCTAATAATCTCTATGCGATCTACCTGGGAAACAGGCATGTCAAACAGGGGAAAAGCCTCGCCCCACAGAGATGAATTCATGGAAATGCCGTTAAGCTGATATTTGATATTCCCGGTAGTGAGTGATTTTCCCACGCCCCTTACTACCACGTTTCCTGCTCCATGAGTATTTATCGAGATGTCTATTCCCGGCACCAGCTTTAACGCCTCCCACACGTTCTTTATACCTCGAACTTCGAGATCATCTCCGCGAAGAACAGTAACGATTCCAGGGACATAATCGACATTAAGCATGGTTTTTGTCGCGATCTCGGTATAATTATCGATGATATTAAGGAGCCGGCCCAGTTCGGTTTCATCATTGGAGGAGAATTCCTCTTCATCTGCGGCCGCCGGATCTTTGACACCATCTGCAGCGAAGACAAAGGTGCAGGAAAACAACAGAGATAATACAAAAACCTTTGTATAAAAGGATATTCGGGTTATCATATTCATAATCCTCCTATATATAAGAAACCTAACCTGTTTAACATCCCATAGAAAGGAAAAATACAATTAAACTTGCATTTATCATGCCATTAAAGTAAGGCATTCTTACAATCCTGTTCCGGCAGCAGGGAGAAGGCATGTTTGGATTATGGCGAAGGGTGAAAGAATTATGTTAATCAGGATCAATAACAGGGAAGTGGAGTTTAATGGGAATACCATTCAGGATCTTATCAGGGAGGATGGACTCATGGAAAAACGCGGTATAGCAATAGCGGTGAATGACACGGTGGTCCCAAGGAACGAGTGGAACAGCTATGAGATATCGGAAAATGACGCTATTATAATAATCAGGCCGGCGCAGGGCGGTTAAGAAAATTTGATGGAAATAGCAGTTGTCTCAAGTCCGGGTGATGTGGAGAATGAAACTATAATCGTGAATAATATGCTGGAACAGGGCCTGAAGTTCTTTCATCTTCGAAAACCCGAATATGACAGGGGCCGGATGGCCAAATATCTGGATGATATAAAAACCGGATACTATTCCAGAATAGTCCTGCATTCCCATTATGACCTGCTAAAGGAGCATGATCTGGGAGGAATACACATTACAGGGTCAGCCGCCGCAAAAAAGGAATCAATTATAGATTCGGTCAGAAAGGGGAATGAGACGAATGTCAGGATCGGAATATCATTTCATGATCCGAATGAACTCTATCAGGATATTAAGGGGATTGATTACACATTTTTGAGTCCGGTCTTTGACAGTATCTCTAAAAAGGGCTATACAAAAAAATTTAACCATGAAGAATTAAAAGAGGTTCTTAAAAATACGGGGTATAAGGTGTTTGCACTGGGAGGATGCAGAAAGGAAAACATGGGACAGATACATAAAATGGGTTTTTACGGGGCCGCTTTTCTCGGCGCTGTATGGAACAGCCCGAATCCTCTCGGCAGTTATCAGGAGATAAAAAGGAATGCTGAGAGATTTGTTTGATTTTTCTTCCTGTTTTGTGACCGCTCCGGTATAAAATTTTCCCCATGATTCTCAGCAAAACAGGTTATAATAGATGGAGTGTATATGGAATACCTCGAAATAGGCAATAAACAATTCAGGTCAAGACTCTTTGTCGGGACAGGCAAATTCAGTTCCAATGCGGTTATGGGTGAAGCTGTGAGGGCGTCTGAATCAGAACTGGTTACCGTGGCTCTCAGGCGTTTCAACCCCGAAGACAGGGAGGATGATATGATAAAACACCTGAGGCTCCCTGGTGTCAATCTCCTTCCCAATACATCGGGGGTAAGGACCGCAAAAGAGGCGGTTTTAGCTGCCGAACTGGCGAGAGAAGCGCTTGAGACCAACTGGCTTAAGCTGGAGATTCACCCTGACCCCAGGTATCTGCTTCCTGACCATGAGGAGACATTAAAGGCGTCCGGGATGCTTGTTAAAAAAGGATTTATAGTGCTGCCCTACATAAATGCCGATCCGGTATTCTGCAAAAAGCTGGAAGATGCAGGTGTCTCAGCCGTAATGCCATTAGGATCTCCTATTGGAAGCAACGCGGGATTAAAGACAAAGACCATGCTCGAAATAATAATTGAGCAGAGCAACATACCTGTGGTGGTTGACGCCGGACTAGGAGCCCCTTCACAGGCCGCGGAGGCCATGGAGATGGGGGCTGACGCTGTGCTTGTAAACACCGCAATAGCGGTTGCGGAAAAACCGGTTGAAATGGCTGTCGCCTTCAGGATGGCTGTTGAAGCCGGAAGGACCGCCTTTCTGGCCGGAATGGGAGTGACAAGCAGACATGCCAGGGCCAGCAGCCCGCTAACTTCTTTTCTGAATGAACCCTAGAAGATTGACAGGCGGTAGAATGAATGACTTTTAACGATACACTTAAAAAATATGACTGGGATGACATCAAAAGGAAGATTCACGAAAAAAAGGAGCGTGATGTCATTGCCGCCATCAACAAAAAGGGAAAAAGGAGCCTGGATGATTTCATGTCTCTTTTATCCCCTGCAGCGGTTCCTTTTATTGAGGAGATGGCGGGATTGAGCCAGGAAATAACGCAAAGGCGGTTCGGCAAAACCATACAGATGTACATACCTCTTTACCTTTCCAATAAATGCAGCAACAACTGTCTCTATTGCGGTTTCAGGCGTGATAACAGCATTAGGAGAATAACTCTTAATGAAGAGCAGGTATTGAATGAGGTAAAGGTCATAAAATCCTTTGGCTTTGACCATGTCCTGCTTGTGACCGGTGAGTCAGCATCGGATGCCGGTGTGGAATATCTGGAGAAGATGATCAGGCTTATACGCCCCCATTTTTCCAATATATCAATGGAGGTTCAGCCCCTGAGCAGTGAAGAATACGAAAGGCTGGCCCGATCCGGACTGAACTCAGTGCTTGTTTATCAGGAGACATATGGCAAATGCTATTCGGAGTTCCATCCCTCGGGCGCTAAAAAAGACTTTTTTTACCGGCTGGAAACGCCCGACAGGATAGGCGCTGCCGGAATTCACAGAATAGGTCTGGGGTGTCTTCTGGGTCTGGATGACTGGAGAACTGATTCCTGGCATGTGGGTCTGCATGTGGACTATCTGGAGAAAAGATACTGGAAGACAAAATACTCCATCTCATTTCCAAGGTTGAGACCTGCCACCGGAATAATCCCGCCAAGGGTTAAGGTTACTGACAGGGATCTTGTTCAGCTTATATGCGCCTACAGGATATTTAATGAAAACCTTGAAATCTCGATCTCAACAAGGGAGTCACAGCTTTTTCGCGATCATGCCGTGAAACTGGGAATTACCTCCATAAGCGCGGGATCACGGACCGATCCGGGCGGATATTCATGTCTTACAGATGAACTGGAGCAGTTCCAAATAAATGACAACCGGACCCCCGAAGAGGTGGCCCGCATGATCCACATGCAGAATTATGAACCGGT
>CAZJOB010000427.1:0-3513 GCA_964547435.1 uncultured Desulfatiglans sp.
TGCGGCTTCGAGACATATTCTTGAATTTTTTTTCTGATATGGGTTATAATTCGTCTTGAAAATTGTTTTCAGACAAAAGGAGGGCTTGTAATGAAAAAGATATCACGCAGGACATTCCTGAAATCGGCAAAAGCGTGGAACATAGTCCCCTGATGGCAAGGAATGTCAAAAGGCCCATTTTTCACTACACAGTGGGAAAGGCGGGAATGTATATGTAAGTTCAATTTACCGATTCATGGAGAAGATTCTATGTCTAAAGCAAGAAACTTCATATATGCGCTTTTACAGCAGGGATTCATTCTGACTGTTTTTTTCTTTTTCATCCTGGCATCCACCCATGCCTGCGCGCAGGACAAATATGAAACCCAGCGGCTCCGAATGGTAAAGAATCAGATTATTTCACGCGGAATAAAAGATTCGCTGGTTATTCAGGCCATGCAGCGGATTGAGCGGCATCTTTTCGTACCTACTGAGTATGCCCGCATGGCCTATAACGACAGTCCCCTGCCGATAGGACATGAACAGACCATTTCTCAGCCCTATATTGTGGCATATATGACAGAGATACTGGCTCTTAAGCCTGAAGACAAAGTGCTTGAGATCGGCACAGGTTCGGGTTACCAGGCGGCTGTACTGGCCGAAATCTGCAATTCGGTTTATACCATCGAGTTAGTACCCCAACTTGGAGCAAGAGCCAAAGACCTGTTGAAGAAGTTAAAATACGACAACATAGAGGTCAAAACAGGAGACGGCTACAAGGGCTGGCCGGAACACGCCCCCTTTGACGCGATCATTGTCACATGCTCCCCGACCCATATCCCCGAACCCCTGGTGGAACAGCTTGCCGAAGGAGGAAGAATGATCATCCCTGTGGGAAAAAAATACACCCAGCAGTTGGTCTATCTGGTCAAAAAAAAGGGCAAACTGCATCGTGAAGCGGTACTGCCTGTGCGTTTTGTACCCATGGTGAATGAAAAAGGGAAAGGGTATTAACTGCGATTACACCTGCATCCGGAATTCTTTCTATTATTAAACCTTGGCAGTTGAATTTTTTACCAGACTATAATAAATTACCACTATATTAAAAGGGCAAGGTAAAAAGTTCTTAATGACCACTCTCACAAAATATATTTCCAGAGAATTTATCAAGTTTTTTCTGTTGTGCCAGTTCATTTTATTTTCCCTGTTTCTGGTAATCGATTTTGTTCAGAAAATAGATAATTTTATCGAAAGGTCAGTATCCAAGGGCTCGGTCTTTTTATATTTTTTCTATAAAACCCCATACGTAATCCTTCAGATGATCCCGGTATCTTCAATGATATCAATAATTTTCCTTATCTGCATAATGAAAAAAAACAATGAAATTCTTGCTATAAGGAACGGCGGATTAAATATCGTGAGATCCCTGTCTCCCATATTTGCTCTAACGCTTCTGTTGAGCATCGTAACTTTTCTGTTCTCTGAACTCATCGTTCCCTATTCCAGTTCCAGGTTCAATGAGATATGGGACATAGAGGTGGAAAGACAGGACCCTGCGCGTTTTTACGGAAGAGAGCAGATATGGTACAGATCAAAAAGCGCCATCTATTGGATAAAACACTTTGATATCAATAAGAATATTATGGATTCACCCACCTTCTATCTGTTTGACAGTGATTTCAAGGTGCAAAAAAAGATATCAGGGAAAATGGCAATATGGGACAAGGGAATATGGAAGATCGAAGAGGCTGTTATTCAGACACTAGAAAATGACAATAACTATCATACTGAAAAATCCGAAATCTATACCCTTGAAATACCTGAAAAACCTGAGAACTTCGCAACAAGGGTCAAAAATCCTGAAGATATGAGTTATCAGCAGCTTAAAAGATACACTGAAAAGATTAAGGATGAAGGATATGACAACAGTATCTACCTTGTCGATCTTTATATGAAGATCACTTTTCCACTTATAAGCGCTGTACTGGCCCTGATAGCGGTTCCTTTATCCCTTATGATAAAAAGGGGCGGGACGCCCATGGCAATCACGGCAGGAATAGTCATCTGTTTTTTATATTTGTCTATTATGTCTTTCTCAAAGTCACTGGGCCTGTCCGGGACCTTGCCTCCGGTTCTCTCCGCGTGGACGGCCAATCTGATCTTTTCTTTTTTCGGTATCTATTTGCTTATATGCGTAAAAAAATAGATGCCTTCGCCTTTACAGACCATTTCAATTGACAATTTTCACATAATGCCCATAGAATGCCCATCTTATTAACGCACTAGATTTGGCAGGATACTGAATGATAGACAAAATACTGGGAAAAGACATCGGCAGATATGTCAAAAAGCATCGAATCTTGATGGCGTCTACCATAATACCTGCCGTTATTATGGCCATTCTGTCGGTAATACCGGTAGTCATTACCAAGTCGCTTATTGACGACGGCATATTGAAAAGCAACACCCCGACAGTTTCATCAGAATCAACTCCCTCGCCGGAGTCAGCAGTAATCGCAATCCAGGATGAGACTAAAGAAACCGAACCATCAGCAGGATCAATAGGGGAAGAGATTTTGAAAAAATCAGGTTCTACGGGCGCCTATCTCATAAACCTGCTCATCAGTTTTAAAATTGTTGATGATCCCTCGCCCGGCATGATAACGATAATTCTGGGAATTGCCGCTGCCGTGTCAGTATTTTTCAAGTCCATTGCAACCTATTTCTCTGAGCTCGCAGCGGCTGCATTCTCAAACAGGGCCATTCGAGACCTGAGAATCGATCTTCATAAAAAATTCATGTCCCTGCATCAGGGATTTTATCACAAGAACAAGGCCGGCGCCCTTATATCACGGTCATCAGTTGATCTTGCTGTAATGCAGAATTCAATATCCAATATAACCATAGGTCTTGTTCAATATCCCCTTCTTATAATATTCTTTACCGCCTATCTTCTGTACAAGGATTACAGGCTCACTTTAATCGTCTTTATTGCCGCGCCTGTTGTGCTTTTTCTTATACGTCTCTTTGGCAGAAAGGTTAAAAAACATTCTATCAGGGTACAGGACGCCAGCGCTGATGTCACCACTGTCTATCAGGAGACGCTGCTGTGCCTCAAAATGATTCAGGGATTCTGTACCTCCGACATCCGCTCCCAAAAATTTCAGGAGGCAGCAGACTTCTTATATAAAAAGACCATGCACTGGAACAGGTGGCTTAGGGGTATGGGTCCGATGATGGACAGCACTCTCTTTGTAATCCTGCCTGCTATTCTCATTGCCGGCACCCTGGTTTTCAAGCATTCCCTTGGCACGCTTGTGGCCATGTTTCTGGCATTTTCAAGGGTGTATTCCCCTGTAAAAAACCTTGCCAGAATAGATAATGAACTGAGAACACTACAGGGTGCAACCGAAAGGGTCTTCACTATAATGAAGACGGAACTGGAAATAGACGAAAAGCCCGGCGCTGTTATTCTGCCCCGGCACAGTGAATCCATAGAATTCAGAAATGTGTGTTTTGCCTATAATAAGGAAG
>CAZJOB010000428.1:0-3482 GCA_964547435.1 uncultured Desulfatiglans sp.
AGGTTAATAAAATCAAGATACAGGCTCAATGCCCCCAGTATGGCGCCCTTTCTTACGACATCGCCATCAAGATCCGCAGGCTGAGTATATGCCATGTTTTTTATCTTCTGTGTATCATATGCCGTAAGGCCAACAAATATTATAACGCCTATATATCCTATTATGTAATATGTGGCTGAACTGCGTATGAATATATTAACAACCGAAGCAATAATTATGCCGAACAGCCCCATCATTAAAAAACTGCCAAGCGAGGTAAGGTCCTTTTTTGTTGTCCAGCCGTAAATGCTGCATGCCAGGAATGTGCCCGCGCAGATAAAGAAGGTGCTGGCTATGGAAGCTTTTGCATAAGCAAGAAAGATGAATGACAGCGTAACACCGTTCAGGCCGGAATAGATAACAAAGAGGGCTGTTGCTGTTGCCCCGCTCATTCGGTTGACCATGCCGCTTAGTGAAAACACAAGGATAAGTTCCACTATTATCAGCCCGAAAAACAGTGCCCTGTTTCCAAAGACCATTCTTAATAAAGTTTCATTGCCTGAAACATACAGTGCAACAAGCCCGGTCAGGCCAAGACCGATAATCATCCAGTTATACACGCTCCTTACAAATTCATTTACCTGAATCTCCGATCTCTGTCCTGGTATTGATATTTGATCCATGATTAACCCTCCTGATAGATTTACCGATTAAATATGTACTACATTATAAGCATAAGAATAATATTTTCAAGCATATCCTGAAAAAGTCGTCTTCCCGCTATTGCATTTTCTCCAGTCTTTTAATCCTTTCTGTAATCGGGGGATGAGAATAGTTGAACAACACATAGATGGGAGAAGGAAAAAGATTGGAAAGGTTGTCCGAGGTCATTTTTTTAAGGGCGCTTACAAGCGCTGCGGAACCCTTCATGATCTTAAACGCATACCTGTCAGACTCCCTTTCATATCTCCTTGAGACAGCCATTGCCAGAGGCGATATAAAAAACCCTACAGGCTCCCATATTACTGCCGCCAGAAATAATCCGGCATACAGAGGCATTGATGAAAACCCGAAGCCTTCATAAAGCATGTTCCATGTTATCATTTTTGAGGCAACGAAAAACAGGACAAAAGAAGCAACACTCACCATTATAAACTGTTTTTTGATATGTCCCTTCTTTAGATGCCCTATTTCATGGGCCAGCACTGCGAGTATTTCATCGTTTGAATGGGCCTCCAAAAGGGTGTCATAGAGCACAATTCTCTTTGTCTTTCCCAGACCTGAAAAATAGGCATTGGTGTGCCTGCTTCTTCGTGCGGCGTCCATCTGATATATCCCCTTTACATTGAGCCCTTCCCTTCCCGCGATCTCTCTTATGGCGTTTTCCAGCTCCTTATCCTGAATTGGTATGAATTTATTAAAAAGGGGCGCTATTACAGTGGGGTAAAGTATTGTAATAAGCAACTGGAACGCGAAAAAGACAAGCCACGCCCATACCCACCATTTGTTTCCCGAATACCCGACCATGATCAGCAGTAACGACAGTAATATTCCCCCCAGAACAACAGTAACAACAAGCGCCTTTAACAGATCAAGGCGCCATGTCTTAAAATCGCTTGTATTAAAGCCATATTTTTCTTCTATAATAAAATTATGATAATAATCAAAGGGCAGTTCCACAACCGCGCCGATAAACACGGGAACCGCGAAAAAAATAAGTCCCGCGGCTATTAAAGGGAAATTATGCAGGGCATTGGACAGCCAGGGGAGAAAACCCGAGAGTATAATCGCCAGCAATATAATCTTTCCGGCCAGGCTTCTTATCACCGACAGTTTTGTCTTATCTATGGTGTAGGAATTCATCCTGGTCAATTTTTCTCTGTCTATGATGTCTTCAAAACCTTCGGGAATGTTCGTCCCATCTTTTTTAAGTTTTATCGTGTTGACAATGTCTATGAATATGTCAAAAACTGAGCAGAATACATAGATCGATAAAAAAGCTACTAAAAAACTATTGATAGATATCATTATTTCATCCTATTATGCCAAAACATGAAAAGAGGAGAACAAGCATGAACGGCAAGTTATATATCGTAATGGTCGGGCTTCCTGCAAGGGGAAAATCTACCCTGGCCAAAAAGATCACAGATGACCTGAGGGATGATTCCATCAGAACAAAGATCTTTAATAATGGTGATCTGCGCAGAAAACTGATTCAGAACAACACCTCCTCCGCTGAATTTTTTGATCCTGACAACTATGAGGCAAGAAAATTAAGGGAGAATATTTCACTCATTAACCTTAGAAAGGCGAAATCCTACCTGAACAGAGGCGGCATGGTCGCCATTCTGGACGCTGCAAATGCAAGCCGCGATAGAAGAGACCTTATAATTGATTATCTGGATAATCACCCGATCCTGTTTATTGAATGTGTCAACAATAATGAGGAGATACTTGACGCGAGTCTTTTGAGCAAGATTGAGACATCCGAATTCAGACACCTGAAGCAGGAAGATGCGATCAGAAGCTTTAAAAAGAGGATTAAATATTATGAAAAGATATACAGTCCCCTGAAAAGAGAGAGAAACTTTATCCAACTGGATTCACTGTATAAAAAGGTGCTGCGTGAGGAGATCAAAGACAGCATACCCTATTATGACCAGGTAAGGGATTTTCTGGTTACCGATTCAATAAAGCACCTCTATCTTGTAAGACACGGGCAGACATACTTTAACCTGGAAAACAGGATAGGGGGCAATTCCGGTCTTACAGAAAAGGGGATATCCCAGGCCAAGGCCCTGGCGGACTTTTTCGCGAAAAAGGATATCCCCCTGATATTCACAAGTGAAAAAGACCGGACAATACAGACTGCCGACCCCATAATGAAGCGGCAGAGAAAATGCAGAATAATTCCCCTGGCCGAATTTGATGAAATAGACAGCGGCGTATGTGAAGACATGAGTTATGAGGAGATAAGAATCAAAATGCCTCATGTATATAAAAACAGGAAAAAGGATAAATACCATTATATCTATCCCAAAGGTGAAGGGTATGTTTCAATGAAGGAGAGGATAGACAGGGGAATAAACAAAGTTCTTTATCTCAGCGATATTTCAAAAAATATAATGATAGTGGGCCACAGGGCAACCAACAGAATGATACTTTCCCATTTCCTGTTCAGAAAGGAAGAAGATGTTCCATACGTCTATATCCCACAGGAAAAGTTCTATTATATTTCAGTAACCCAGAATAAAAAACTCTTTCAGTTAATGAAATACAGGTAACATTTTTTTGACAGGATTTATTGGATCTACTGGATTTTTGTTTAAAACCTTTCAAAACCTCTTTTAAAACCATCCCTTAAATCAAGTTGATCACGTCTAAATACTGCGTTGCCAGTCGCCTCAAAGTCCCGCCATAGTCTGAAAGCTTTTGACGGCGGCGGATGCGCCTTTCACCCCAAGCCGTCATTCCCGCGAATGGAGCCTGCCCCGTACTTGATA
>CAZJOB010000429.1:0-3463 GCA_964547435.1 uncultured Desulfatiglans sp.
TTTTAATTTTCATTAATCATATCACATGGAAATGAGTATGTTAAGGTGTAAAAATCATCAACTTATCAGAATAAATCTGGAAAATTTGGCGTTGAGGTCCGATGCCTTCACCATGGCATACTCCTCGGAAAACTCCTTCCAGAGAATGGCCAGGGTTTCAGCCGGCAGTTCTGCGCGTTCTCTTTCTTCTATATTCAGAAGAGATGTCATGTCTGAAATAAAGATATCCCTGAATTTGTCTATGTTATAAGGAGGAACTGTCTGCCCGTCGCGAATCAGATTAAAAAATTCAGCGGCCTCCTTCAGTGACAGGGGTGAATAACCGGATTCGAGAAGGAGTTTATTCCTGGCCCAGAAGGTAAATATTATGGGATAAAAATTCAGTGCGGGATCAACAGAAAAATCCTTTATTTCGGGTAATTTCAGGGTAATTGCTTCAAGCAGCCGGTCAATCAGTATGATACGGCGCAGAATTATCCGGGATTTTTCAACCTCTTCGAGTCTTCCAAAGTCTCTGTAATTATCGCCCTCGCCTTCATTGGCATAATACAGGGGCTTCTTTCTTAAAAGACCTTCAAGCGCGCCGCCCCAGTGTTCTCCCCAGAAACTGTAATCCAGGTCCTGTTGTCTGAACCACGCGTTTTTGATCCAGCGCTCTCCTTCCCATTTCAATTCCAGGGCAAGACTGAAGCCCGCCCTGAACAGGGATATTAATGGATGATTCTTAACGTAATTTACCGCGCCATTAACATCGCCGCCTGATAATTTCTCAAGACCTATACTTATATAACCGGAGGCCTTTCCGGTTATCCGGGTTAAGACCTCAATCCCTTCAATTTCAGTGTTATCAGCGGAAAGTATCTGATTGCACAGCCCTGCAAATTCCAGTTGCAGCCTTTCAAGCAGAAGATGGTCCTCGATCCCTGATACGGCCACGGTAAAAAGGTTTGACCCTTTGATCACAACAAGCGGAGTTACAGGGACAAGGTCCAGTATTTCATCTTCTTCCGGATAGTAAAACTTGTATTCCGAATGCTCCTTTTTAAAACTGTCGATCTTCTGATAGGCATATACCGACATTGCCTCTTCAAATGGAAGATAGCCGATTTCCGATAGGCGCACGCCCTTCAGTCTGTACATCTCCTCTTCAATTTCAGCAGGTATTACACCAGCCAGGCCCAGGAGAAGGGCCTGATAACGATTATGGTCTGTCAGCGCCATGGAACGCAGGATCTGTTCGATCTCTTCTTCATGTTCTCTGTCAAGGATGCGTATGAAGTAAAGATCATCAAATGTGATAAAACCTTCCGGGGGTGAAAAGTCATCGTTGTCTTTAATCTTTACCTCCAGGATCTTGAAAAAATAAAAATGAGCGTGAAAGTTGCCATCCTCGCTGTAAAGCCAGTTTGACAGCCTTTCGGGATCAGCCTTATACAGCCTGTTAATCCAGTCAAAGGACTTGTTTAAATCCAACAGGTCTCTTTTCCATATCTCCATATCAATAAAATACTGCCATTGTTCATTCGAGGCCAGAGCAAGGACAGGTATTGCGTCATCTTCCCCGATTTTTTTTACAAGCCAGAACAGGTCCACCTTTGATATTGCCTTCACCAGTGCGCCGGGATTATCGCTTTCAAGGATTGCATTCAATGCGGCGCTTCCGGAAAGCGGAAACAGTTTTTTAAGAATATTACGACTCGTCTCTATCAGGGCCTTTTTGCCGGTATTGATGTGAAGAACTTTATTTTTATTATTTGACAAGATTTTACCTTCCATTTTAAAGATTATTCATATTATACTCCTTATTAATATATTCCCTGTCAATTACAAGAGAAAAATAGCTGTTTACCTTCATTACTTTTGGCTTGGATTTTTGAATAAATATATGTTATAAAAGCCAAAATCGAAAAAATATGACAGGATGTTTTTCACATCTTTACGCGTAGCATTTTAAGGGGAAATAGAAGTGTTTGATCTGATCATAAAGGGGGGTATAGTCATGTACCCCATCATTCTTTGCTCGGTAATCGCCCTTGCCGTGTTTCTGGAAAGACTGTGGGTGTTAAGACGAAAAAAAGTCATTCCCTCTCAATTAATAGAGAACGTAGAAGAAACCCTCAGAAAAAGGAAGATTGACGAGGCCATAGCCATATGTGAAAAGGACAGGTCATCCATTGCAAAAATATTCCTTTCCGGCCTGAAAAACAGCGGAAAGGGGATGTGGCTTGTTAAGGAGGCCATAGAGGAAAGAGGCGGAAGAGAAGGGGTGATGCTTGAAAAGCGTGTTGGCCTGCTCTCCACTATTTCCAATCTTGCACCTCTTCTGGGTCTTCTTGGCACGGTTTCGGGAATGATAAAGACATTCAAGTTTATATCCCAGAGCGGAGTAAACCCCGGCCTTCTTGCCGGAGGGATAGCGGAGGCGCTCATAACAACGGCTGCAGGTCTATGCGTGGCAATACCTGTCCTGGTCTGTTACCGGATACTTAAAGACAAGGCAGACTCTCTGATATTTGAAATGGAAGAGAAGTCTATCAGATTAATTGAAATAATGGAAAATTTCAGCAACCTTAATTAATATCCTTTTCAGTCAGGGGACCCCGGTGCGTTTTCGAAAAAAAAAGGAAGATGAATCGCAAATAAGCATTGCCCCTCTAATCGATATAGTATTTCTGCTTCTGATCTTTTTTATGGTCACATCTCATTACGATATCGCTTCCGGGGTCAGGATAAATCTTCCCAAGGTTGCCGGTAAGATTCTGAATCCGGAGGATGAAAACAGGATAACCCTTATAGTAGATAAGACAGCAAAGGTTTACCTTGAGGGCAAAGTAATTGATCATAAGGAACTCAAAAAAAGGCTGGAAATCGAGGTGAAGGAAAAGGGTCTCCTGCACCTTATACTGCAGGCGGACAGTGATGTCAGACACGGTAATGTTGTGCGAATAATGGACCTGGCAAAGAGCGTGGGTGTGAATTCCATCATTATAGCGGCCCGGCTTGATTCTGATGAAAAATTTTAAGATTCAGGCAGCATACTTTTTTTGAGGCGGATTTACCTTGGGACTAAATAAAAAGGATTTTTTACAGGCATCTCTTATTGTCGTTCTTTTTCTGGCGTTTATAGTAGCATGGCTGGCCTTTGGCGAGCGGGGTTTTTTACATCTGTACCGGATGGAAAAGGAAAGACGCGAGTATATCGACAGGATAAGAAAACTGGAAGCGGATAACAGGGAACTCATGGATCAGATAAAAAGACTCAGAGAGGATGAGGATTATATAGAGTCAGTAGCGAGAAAAGAACTCGGCATGGTCAGGGATAATGAGGTGATATACAGGTTTCGTGAGGATGAAAATAAATAATAATATGGCTCAAGGCTCAAGGCGCAGGGCGCAGGCGTTGAAACTGAGCAAGTAGAATTTGTGGTCACGAGCAATACGCCTTAGCCTGTTATATGTCAAT
>CAZJOB010000430.1:0-3462 GCA_964547435.1 uncultured Desulfatiglans sp.
ATTGATGAACTCGTAAAAAGGTAAAGTTTAATCTTTAGGCACAGAAGAGATCGGCAGTTTATCTGTTTTTTATATTGTCTGTTTATTGACACCTTACGCCAGAATTTCATTATGATTAAGAGATGATTTACAAAGAGAGACAATTCCCCATATTGGTTGCAGAAGATGATCCGGTATCAAGACAGATGCTTGAAAAAGTCCTGACCAGAAGCGGATATGAAGTCATAACTGTTGACAACGGAAAAAAGGCCCTTGAAAAATACAAGGAAAGATTCTTTCCTATAGTGCTGACAGACTGGATGATGCCCGAAATGGACGGATTTGAGCTGTGTAAGGCAGTAAGGGCGCATGCGGTTGATCGATATGTATTTATTGTCCTTCTTACCGCCAAAGATTCCAAAGAAGATATAATAATGGGATTTGATGCCGGCGCGGATGACTACCTGACCAAACCGATCAATTACGCCGAACTGGTGGCACGTATAAAAACAGGAACAAGGATTCTCGAATTGGAGCAATCCCTCCGAATAGCCAATGAAGAAATCAAAAAACTTTCTGTCACGGATGACCTGACCGGGGTTTTCAACCGCCGGTATATAATGGAAAACCTGCCCAGGGAGATAAAAAGGACCTTAAGATACAAACATAATCTTTCCCTGGTCATGACAGACATAGACCATTTCAAGAAAATAAATGATACCTATGGCCATCAGATGGGTGATTATGTATTAAAAAAGATAGGCTCCTGTTTAAAAGAGTCCGTTCGACATGAACTGGACTGGGTCGCCAGATATGGGGGCGAGGAATTTCTCATCCTTCTGCCTGAAACAGGTATCTCAGGCGCCTGTTGTATAGCTGAAAGATTAAGGGATACAATAGAAAAAATGGACATAGAATTTAAAGGCGAAAGGACCCATGTCACGGCCAGTTTTGGGGTGTCCAGTTTTGCTCCCCCCTGTGATTTCCGGAATGTAACGACCGAAGAGATGACCAGGAACGCGGATGAATATCTTTATGAAGCAAAAACCAAAGGCAGGAACAGGGTTGTCAGCGGGATATTGAAAGTCTAACTGAAGGATCGGTCTCCATCACCTTTTATTTCCTGTTATCTTTCTTTAACTCTTTTGCGCGCCGCATGCTGTTAATAACATAAAGTATTATCCCGCTTATAAAAAAGCCGATTATACCGCCCTTATAATAATCAAACCAGCTCCCATCCGCGCTTATCATGTAACTTATTAAGATGCTGATTCCGGTTACTGCAAGTATAAAAATTAATGATGCCATTCATCGGTCCTCCCTTATCTTCGTTTTTGATAGATTGCCACCGCCTTGTTATGTTCCTGCAGGGTTTTTGAAAAATGGTGTGAGCCGTCATTTTTTGATACAAAGTACAGGTAATCAGTTTCAGCCGGATTCAATACCGCATTTATGGATTCAATGCCGGGATTTGCAATCGGGCCCGGTGGAAGTCCTCTGATCACGTATGTATTGTAGGGGGAATAGGCTGTCAGATCCTTTCTTTTCAGGTTTCCGGAAAAATCTTTTATGCCGTATATGACGGTGGGATCACTGTCAAGGCGCATCTTTTTCTTTAACCTGTTCAGAAACACGGAAGCGATAACAGGCCTCTCTTCGGCTTTTCCTGTCTCTTTTTCAACAATTGAAGCCAGTGTTATAACCTCTTCCAGTCCCATACCCGAGGCGGTTATCTGTTCTTTAAAAGGTGTTATTATATTCATAAACCGGTTGATCATGGTGTCAATTATTGAATCGACCGACAGGCCCCTTGCGAACTGATATGTATCAGGGTACAGGTAACCTTCAAGGCTCGAAGCATTTATTCCCATTGATCTGATGTAATCTCCCCTCTCAGCGATTGATATAAACTGCTGCCTGTCTGCCAGGCCTTTATCAGCAAGAATATCCGCTATCTGATAAAAAGTAATTCCCTCGGGCAGCGTCACAGGATGAGTGATTATATTACCCTTTGTAAGAATTTCCATAATTTTTATGGGAGCCATTTGAGGGCTTAAACAATATTCTCCCGATTTAATCCTCCTGCTGTATCTCATAAGTCTCGCCCAGAAGATGAAGGCCGCCCTGTTTTTAATAATACCCATTTTTTCAAGCTTCGCGGCTGTCTGATGAAGTGACATCCCTTCGGATACGACAACAGTCTTTTCTTCTCCTGTCTTATCCGCTGGTTTTATAACATAGATGCCCAGCCCCAGAGCAAAAAAGGCCAGAATAAGAGATATAATGCCTGTTAAAAGGATGATTGGTCTTTTTCGTAATATATCATACATCCCTGTATGGCCCCTGTTCCCAGTCTTTTAGAGGACAGATATCACATTTCGGTCTTCTGCCGCAATATTCCTTCCCCGTCCTTACAATAAGGGCGTGAAATTCGTTATACAATTGAGAATCTTCAGGCAGATTGTCCATAAAAATTCTCTGCAGTTCGTCATAGGTCATAGAAACGTCAACCATGCCATGCCGGTTCAGGATACGGTATGTATAGGCATCAATAACAAACAGGGGTCTGTCAGCGGCATATAGGATTATGCTATCGGCAGTCTCTGGGCCGATTCCCTTTATCGACAGCAGAAATTCACGCAGATTGAATGTCTCTTCACTAAATAAAACATCGACATCGCCTTCATATCTTTCCATGACAGATGTTATCAAATTTTTGAGTCTGCCGGCCTTTATATTGAAATATCCGGCAGGTCTGATTCTTTGCGCCAGCCCCTCCTGTGGAATATTAAGAAGCGCATTCATTGAAAGAAGATGATCATTTTTGAGATTATTAATAGCCTTTTCAACATTTTTCCAGTTTGTGTTCTGTGTGAGGATAGCGCCCACCATAATTTCGAGTTCTGAATCTCCCGGCCACCAGTGCTGCGGACCGAAATGATTCAGCATTCTATCAAACATATCCATTAAGCTTCTGCTGGTTTGATCAGACAATCTTAATCCCTTTCATACCTTAATTGCCTTGACAGGCGACGCAGGATACCTTAAATTGACGCCGCGTGTCAAACAGAAGCCGAAAGAAGGCTCATTGTATCTTCATGAGTCATAAATTTTTGATAACAATTTAATTATACAAATTATAAAAATGTCAACAGCCAAAAAACTTCTTACTACCAGAAACATAGGCATTATCGCCCATATTGACGCAGGGAAGACCACCATTACCGAAAGAATCCTCTACTACACGGGAAAGGTGCATAAAATGGGTGAGGTGCATAATGGTGAAGCGACAATGGACTGGATGCTGGAGGAACGCGAAAGAGGAATTACTATTACCTCGGCTGTGACATCATGCACATGGAACAACCATATAATCAATATAATCGATACTCCCGGCCATGTTGATTTTACCATTGAAGTAGAAAGATCCCTTCGAGTGCTTGACGGCGCCATTGGCATCTTCTGTGCTGTCGGAGGGGTGGA
>CAZJOB010000431.1:0-3192 GCA_964547435.1 uncultured Desulfatiglans sp.
GATCAGACACCTTTAAGGGTTGCCTATGAGCGCCGCAACCGGGATCTTGATCCTCAGCTTGTCTGGAGAGGCAAGGATGAACAGGACTGGTCTGATCTGGTTACACATGCACCGGCTATCTACATACAGGAAAAGGTCCATCCCAAGGTCTTGATAGACGACCTGCTCAGACAGACTGAAGAGCAGGCAAAGACAGGCAAGGCACAACAGCTTGACCTCTTCTCGGATTTTAACGGCCTGCCAAGCGAAGGGGCAAAGACGGAATTCTATCAGCATGACGCCAATTGGTCCAACCGTATGATTCTGGGCGACAGCCTGCAGGTCATGGCCTCCCTTGCAGAGAGGGAAGGACTGAGAGGCAAGGTCCAATGCATATATATCGATCCGCCCTATGGCATCAAATTCAACTCCAATTTCCAGTGGTCAACGACCAGCAGGGATGTTAAGGACGGTAATCAGGAGCATATAACCCGAGAACCTGAACAGGTAAAGGCATTTAGGGACACATGGCGGGATGGCATCCATTCTTACCTGACCTATCTGAGAGACCGGCTTACAGTAGCCCGTGACCTGTTGACTGATTCAGGTTCGGTGTTTGTCCAGATTGGAGATGAGAATGTCCATCGTGTGCGTGCGTTAATGGATGAAGTGTTTGGTGAAAAAAACTGTGTTGCTGTGATTGCTTATGCAAAAACAACTGGATTTTCAGGCTCATTTTTATCGAGCGTGACGGATAATCTGGTGTGGTACGCCCGAAACATTGACCGATTAAAATATCGATCTTTTTATACTTTGAAGCAAGCTGGCGATGAAGGTGCATCAAAATATAGACCTGCCTCCACCATTGTCGCACTTAAGAATTCTGCTTTTGATTTGACACGGCTTGCAACATCGGATCAGCTGACCTCCCAAGGTGCATCCCCCAATTCAGAGCAAAAATTTAAGTTTAAGGGTAAGGAATGGATACCTCCTTCTGGTTTACATTGGAAGACAACAGTGGATGGCCTTTCTGTGCTGGCAAAGGCAGAGAGGGTAATGGAAGAAGGCAACTCTATTCGCTATGTTCGTTGTCTAGATGATTTCCCGCTTATACCTCAAAGTAACGTTTGGCTTGACATCGGTGGTGTTCAAAGCCGTACCGATCCGAAGATCTATGTAGTTCAAACTGCAACCGAGGCAATAAAGCGCTGCATACTCATGTCCACTGATCCCAGTGATTTAATTCTTGATCCCACCTGTGGCTCAGGGACAACGGTCTATGTTGCAGAACAATGGGGACGTCGTTGGATTACCATCGATACTTCCCGTGTTGCATTGGCCCTGGCAAGGGTGCGTATCATGGGCGCTCGATATTCATATTATTTTTTGGCAGACAGTCGGGATGGGCAGATAAAGGAGGCTGAAGTAACCAGGACTGCGACAAGCACAGCACCGACACATGGCAATATTAGGCAAGGCTTTGTCTATGAACGAGTGCCTCATATTACATTGAAGTCTATCGCCAATAATGCAGAGATAGATGTTATATGGGAAAAGTATCAGCAGAAGTTGGAGCCTTTACGTGAACAGCTCAATAAATTCCTGGACAAGAAATGGGAGGAATGGGAAATCCCGCGTGAAGTCCAGGATAAATGGGCTGATGAGGCAAAGAAGCTTCATGGTGAGTGGTGGAAGAATCGTATCGCCAGGCAGAAAGAGATAGACGCATCCATTGCCGCCAAGGCAGATTTTGAATATCTCTATGACAAACCCTATGAGGACAAAAAGAAGGTCAGGGTGGCAGGGCCGTTTACTGTTGAAAGCCTTTCCCCCCATCGCGTTCTTACTATGGATGAGGATGATGACCTTGTGGATGGCGTTTCAGAACCAAAGTCCGGCTATGGAGATGAATGGGACTTTGCGCAGATGATACTGGATAATCTCAGGACCTCCGGCGTCCAGCAGGCACACAAGGAAGACAAGATCAAATTTACCTCCCTCACCCCATGGCCCGGCCATTTTATATGTGCCGAAGGGAGCTACATGGAGGGAGATCCGGATACAGGGACAGAGAAACGCGCAGGCATATTCATTGGGCCTGAGTTCGGGACAGTAAGCCGACCGGATCTTGTTGCTGCCGCCAGGGAGGCAGGGGATGCGGGATTCGATATCCTTATTACCTGCGCTTTTAACTATGACGCACGGTCTACGGATTTTGACAAACTTGGTCGGATCCCTGTGCTCAAGGCCAGGATGAATGCCGATCTGCATATGGCCGATGACCTAAAAAACACCGGAAAGGGAAATCTATTTGTTATATTCGGGGAACCGGATATCGATATCCTGGATGCGGAAGAGGGGATGATAAAGGTGAAGATCAACGGGGTGGACGTATTTCATCCCAATACAGGAGAGGTCCGCAGCAACGGCGCTGAGGGGATCGCCTGCTGGTTTATTGATACGGATTACAACGAAGAGAGCTTCTTTGTCCGACATGCCTATTTCCTTGGCGCTAATGACCCATATAAATCTCTTAAAACAACCTTAAAGGCAGAGATCAACGGGGAAGCCTGGGCAACCCTGAACAGTGATACATCCCGTCCATTTGAAAAGCCAAAGTCAGGCCGTATAGCTGTAAAGGTTATTAACCATCTGGGTGACGAAGTAATGAAGGTATTCAAGGTGAAATAATGGAATTTCGTATTGCTGACACATTTGTTGATAGCCTTGCAAGACTTACCAATGATGAACAAAAGGCTGTAAAGGCTACAACCTTTGATCTTCAGGTAAATCCTTCAAACCCAGGGTTGCAGTTTCACAAGATAGACAAGGCAAAAGACCCTAATTTTTGGTCTGTCTATGTAAGCATGGATATTCGTATAATAATCCATAAGACAGATTCTAGCCTTTTATTATGCTATGTAGATCATCATGATAATGCATACCGCTGGGCAGAGCGACGCAGGCTTGAGATACACCCTAAAACTGGGGCAGCACAAATAGTCGAAATTAGAGAGACTATCAAAGAGATTATTATTCCAAAGTATGTAGAAGCAGAAGAGCCCAAGCAGTTTAAGCCTCTGCTGTTTGCTGATGTTACAGAAGATTACCTGTTGAGTTGCGGAGTGCCGTTGGAATGGCTGAAGGACGTGGTTAATTCCAATGAAGATACGATACTCGATTTAGCCGAACATTTACCCAGAGAGGCCGCAG
>CAZJOB010000431.1:3202-3456 GCA_964547435.1 uncultured Desulfatiglans sp.
AGCGATCGGCATTGAACCACAACTCCCTCAAACGTTCTCATGTGATCAGAACCCGTTTGAACATCCTGACGCCCAATGTCGGTTCAGGATTATGAATAACATTGACGAACTGGAACAAGCTCTTACCTACCCGTGGGAGAAATGGACGATCTTTCTGCATCCTGCTCAACGGGATCTGGTCGAAAAAGAGTATAGTGGCCCGGCGAGGGTCTCTGGTTCTGCAGGCACCGGGAAAACAATAGTGGCACTTCACA
>CAZJOB010000432.1:0-3452 GCA_964547435.1 uncultured Desulfatiglans sp.
GCAAGCGCCTGTCATGATTCCAGGGGATGGATCTATTTTATTTCCGGCCTTTTACTTTCATTATTGTTCCACTGGAGCGGGCAGGCAGTAATGGCATGTATCGGAATGCCCCTGTTTCTTTATGGCCTCAGCATGATCTTCTGGGGAAAAGAGCGAAGCCGTTATCTTGCCTTTCCCATATTCTTTCTTCTGTTCCTCTACCCGTGGGGCGATCTGCTGGATTTTCTGGTCGGGTATGAATTGCGGCGTCTGAGCGTGCTCATGTCATATCTCTTTATGAAGGTTATCGGACTGGACGCAGCGGTCTCAGGCACATATCTGTTTACCGGACGTTTCCTGGTGGACATTGCGCCGGCATGCAGCGGACTTACAATAATGAATGTGCTCCTGTTTTTGGGGGCCATAGGCACGCATGTATACAAAGGAGCAACCAGAAGCAAGATAATTATTTTTATAAGCATAATACCTCTTGCCATTTTACTGAATGCCATCCGGATCATCTGTACCGGATTGATAGGGCATTATTATGGTGATGAAATTGCCATCGGTTTTTATGACAACCTTTCAGGCATGCTTGTCTTTGGCATTGCAATGCTGCTTTTACACGGTGAAGGCCTGATCTTAAAAGGCGTTTTTAAAGAAAAGGATTAACGTGACAACTGAACGAGTATTGTTATTTAGAAGACTGGGTTACATCTTCCTCTCTGTAGCGATCCTTGCTGAAATTGCGTTTTTATACAGAGGAATATTCGCCTGGATGAAGATGGCCTGGTTCAAGTACCCTCCTGACAGGTTCGGCCCATATGTTCCTGCTCTCTTCTTCATGATATTTCTGTATCGTCTTTATGAAAACAGGGACATCAGGCCGAAAGGAAGCGCGGGAGGGTTGACAGTAATATTATTCGGTATAATTATATTTTTTGTCGGCTATGCGGCGGACCTGCATATTATACAGGCCGCGTCTCTCCTTATTACCGGTTTTGGAATGGTTATCTATCTGATGGGAACGGAATGGACAAAAATTATGCTCTTTCCTTTTTCATTTCTGATTCTTATGCTACCTACAACATCCTTTCTGATCGAATCGATCTTTGGCCTGCCCTTTAGAAAACTCATTACCCTTGCAAGCGGATTGATTCTTGGTCTTACAGACAGCGCCTGGAAGACAGGCAATAGCGTGTTATATCTGAATGGGATTGATCTTCCCATAACCTATTACCGACAGTCGATATCTTCTCCTCTGGCGCTTCTGATTGTGATTTTTATCGCAGCGGAGTTAATATTCCGGAAAAACAGGTATAAATTCATGTTTGCCCTGCTGCTCTGGGGGCCGCTTTTTATAACAGCACATTGTCTGTTTACCATAGTAATGGGATGGACATTTGAAAAGGGCTATACTGATTTTTCAAAGGTTGTATGGGAGAGCAGGGGGTGGCTTCCCGCGCTCATTTATATCATTATACTTTTCCTGATCGTAACATATGTAAAACTGCATGAAAAATTCCGGAGCGTGAAAAAGAATGGAAAAAAATAACCGGCTCAGAAACCTTAAGATCATTTTTATAATACTGCTTGCAGCCATCGTTCTTGTGTTATGGTTTGATAACAGGCGCAAAAACACAGTTGTGGGATATCCTTTGGACAGAATAGGAATGGACATCAACGGCTGGCATGGAACCAATATGCCGGTCAGCAGGACTGAGCAGGAATGGGTGGATCAGGGTGACATGATCATGAGAAGCTATAAAAAGGGCGAAGACGTTGTATACCTGGTGGCTATTCAGGAAAGGGGGGATAGACATCGTGTTCATTCACCGGCGGATTGCTACACGGGTTTAGGCTGGGTGGTATTGAAAAAGGATATTGTAGAGTCAGTCAATAATTCAGGTAAAAAAGTAAAAAGAATGCATGTAATAAAAAATAATCAACCCCGGATATTATATTACTGGTTTACCAACGGCAGGGAACGCTGTGCGGGCTTTAAAATGCATCTGCTCCTGTTTCTCAGGGATGTGATTTTTAAGGGCGCCATAAAATCGTGGGTGTGTTTTCAGATCTCCACAGACGTAAAAAACAGCATAGAAGAGACAGAGTATATCCTGAAGGATTTATTATCAACTCTCGATAATGGCAGGATATAATGAATTCGGAATATCCCGCTGTAAGTGTTGTTGTTATCGGGCTGAATGTTGAAAAATATATAAAAGATTGTATTGAATCGGTTTTAAGCGCGGAATATCCTCATGAATTGCTGGAAATCATCTATGTCGACGGCGGATCAAACGACGCAAGCGTTTCACTTGCCGAATCCTTCAAGGATGTAAAAATAATCGAATTAAGAGATCCTCACCCGACCGCCGGAAAAGGCCGCAATGCAGGATACAGGGCTGCCTGCCATAACCTGATTCAGTTTCTGGACGCGGACACAATAATGGAGCCAATCTGGCTGAAGACTGCTGTACAATACATGAGGGATAAAACCGGGGCTGTAATCGGGCGGGTAATAGAGAAATATCCTGAAAAGAACAGATACCATCTTATAAACAATATTGAATGGAATATCTCGGCGGGAAAGGATGGATACAGATGTTCCGAGGGGCCCTGCATGACCTTTGGAGGAATAGTGCTCATGAGGAAAGAGGCACTCAAGAAAGTAAACGGCTATGATGAATCGCTGGTGGCCGGAGAGGATCCTGATTTAAGCTATCGAATAAGACAGGAGGGCTGGGTGATATACAGGATCAATATGGATATGGTTCACCACGATATAAACATGAATACATTCAGGCAGTATTTTAAAAGGGCCTTTCGAAGCGGGCACGCCTATGCCGAGATAGCGTTGAGATACATCACGCGAAAAGAGAAATATTTTGCGAGACAATTTTTCAGAATTGTCCTCTGCGCCTCTCTGCCGGTTCTGATTTTTTTAACCGGTCTGATAATAAACAGGGGTTTGACAGGGCTTATCATAGCGCTTCTCCTGATATTCAGGCCGTTGATAAAGATAATGCTACTTAAAAACGAGTATAACCTCAATATGTCAAGGGCCATTTTATACGGCCTTCATTTATCTTTTGCGGTTTATCCGCAGTTTCTGGGTGTGTTGCGTTACATGTTTTCCCGTGTTTTCGGGTTCCGGCTGCAAAACAGGGGATATAAACCGGTTAGCTGATAAAACAGAGATTTACTCTTGTCCAAAAACGATTCACCACAGAAGACACAGAGTTTATTTTGTTCCAACAGAAAGAGGTCTGTTGGATTAAAAAAGGTCTCCTCATAAGAATTTGTGGGTAGAAATTACTGATAAACAGTAAAACGAAAGATGTTCTGTTGTTATTTCTGCCAAATAGGATCTTATGTCTCGGTTGTGAGACAAATTATTATGTCGCCCCTACGAGGCTTTGTTTTGTTTGATAATGTGTTTTCTATTAACATACCACCCCTTCAGGGGT
>CAZJOB010000433.1:0-3450 GCA_964547435.1 uncultured Desulfatiglans sp.
GAATAGCCGAAAACGTCATTCCCGCGAATGAAGCCTGCCCCGTACTTGATACGGGGGCTGGAACCTATAAGTTTTTGAAATGACTGGATTCCCACCTGCGCGGGAATGACGAAAAGGGCACACAAATGCATTCTCGGGCAGCCTCCTAGGCAAGTTATTTATAGCCATACCCAGCGCCTGTCACCCTGCGTGCGTAGGTTGGGTTAAGCGAAGCAACCCAACAAAAATTAAAATGATGTTGGGTTATCAACCCAACCTACCTGTCTATCTTTTCCCCCTTTGGCAAAGATCCTCTCTTTACCCCCTTTGAAAAAGGGGGCAGGGGGATTTAACAAAGGTGGCGCCCGCACCATGCAGAGTAAAAGCTCGATTGATGCAAAGGCAAAATCCCACCCGACCTTCACTTTAAAAAAGAGGAGGGTTTGGGCCTCATTTTCAAATGGAAACAGGGAAGGGTTGATGAACTTATAAAACTGGATTCCCGCCTTCGCAGGAATGACGGGAAAAACTAAAATCTGATTCCAGGGAAGTCAATCACAACTTTGTGATTCATAGTGTTTTTGTAACGTTATTAGGTTTAAGGTATCCGGAAAAACCAAAGGACCTGTAGAAGGGGAAGACCTGCGCCTGGCATGGCATAGCCTTGGCTACGGCGGAACAGTAACCCTGTCCTACGTTTTTTCAAAGGCCCTGTATACACGAAAAATCCCATATATTATCAATACAGTACTAAACATAAACCTTATATTTCTGCTTATGGAATCGAAAAGCGCGGTAAACAGAAGCATGCCTGCGGCAATATAATAAAAGGGCATCATAAAATTAAAAACACGGAATATTTTTTTTAAATATATTGTCATTTATTAAATTTCAACACAAAGGGAATTTCAACTAAAAGCCTTCCCCGCATTTTCATTCCATCCTTTATTCCCGGAATCCAGAGGGGCATGATTTTCACAAGCCTCATCGCCTCTAAATCGCACTCTTTACTTTACATACTGCGGCTGAAGACAAACCTGTGCTCCTCTCCCTCAACCCTGATAACAATATTGAACTCCCCTTCCGCTTTCTCATCTAAATCACCTGTATCGTATACTATAAGTCCGGTTACATTGCGGCCCGGAATTATGGCCTGTGGTTTAAAAACAAGAGGCGGAACAATTTCTTCGAACTGCTCATAGATCCTAATAGTCTCCTCAAGGTCATCTACTGAGGATAATAATTTTGAGACAAAGCGTGATGCTATAATTTCAGGATTGGATATGGGTGAGTTTTCAATCATATCGGCTGTATGCTCTGTATCTCTGAATATATTAGATATTATTCTGGTATCTGCATTAAAATAATCATTTTCCAGGTCTTTCATAAAATCGTCAAGAGGTTGTATCTCCAGTTTTTGGGGAGCCGCAACCTCATTTTTTGCCCTGAATTCCATTGATATATTCTCATTATTTATACTGAGAGGTTTTCTCCCCATGTTCCTTACAAGAAGGTTGAAGATAATTTTATCTTTTACATGTTTGAACTCCGTATAGTGAGCAAGAGTTACCGTGTGTTTTTTTTCGGAAATAACAGTGCCTTCGTAATCCGCCTTTTGCATTAAAGAGGGCACTGCGACTGTTTTGATTCTGCCTGCACAGCTTTGAAGCAGGATAACTGATAACAAAAGCATTAAATACAGTTTTATTTTCATTTTAATCCTCTGTTAGTTAGTGCCTATACTCTCCAGTACGCCTACAATATCCTTCCATCCGTTTCTTTCTGCGAGGATGAGGGCTGTATATGGTGTATTTTCAATAACCATTACCGCATTCATGTCAGAGCCCCACTCGCAAAGGCATTTTACTATTTCACTATGGCCGTTCTGGGCTGCAGACATAAGCGAGATAGAGCCGTCGTTTGCCCTGATGTCAGTCTCCGCCCCCTTTTCTACAAGATATTTTACGACACCCGTATGCCCGTTCTGAGCTGCCATCCAGAGAGCCGTTCTACCGTCATTCCTTATGGGGTTCAGTTCTGCGCCCTTTTCAACAAGGAGTTTAACCACATCAATATGCCCTTCCTGTGCGGCTATCCAGAGGGCAGTTACACCGTCTTTTGCTCTCTGGTTAACCATGGCGACTTTTTCAATAAGGATATCCACTACCTCACGATTACCTATTTCAGATGCAACCATCAGGATGGTCGCTCCGTTGGTCTTGTTGCGCACTTCAACTTCTGCTCCATTATCAATAAGGAACCTCAATATGGGTCCGTGACTCCCTATAAGAGCGTTCCATAATGCAGTTGTACCGTCCTTGGCCTTTGCGTTTATATCCGCCCCCTTTTGTGCCAGGAATCTTACAAGGTCCAGGTCCCCCTGGTTTACGGCAAGCATGAGGGCTGTTGTTCCGTCATAAAGTTTTGCATTTACATCCGCGCCATGCTCTATAAGAAGCCTGATTATCTCCATGTGTCTCTTTTCCAGTGCCCACATAAGAGCCGTTATACCATGTGGTGTTTTAACATTAACCGGGGCGCCTCTGTCCAGAAGACTTTTGACAAGACTGGTCATGCCATGCTTTGATGCCATCATGAGCGGTGTTTCATTTAGAGAATTTGATACCCCGTTTATGTCAGCCCCTTTGTCACAAAGATACGTTGCAGTCTGTTCATGGCCGTTGTACAATGCCAGCCAGAATGCTGTTAATACATGGGTCCCGGAAGCGGCTTCTATGTAATTTTTTGGCGCTCCTCCATCGATTATGGGGGTATCTATTCTGGCATTGTTTTCTACAAGGAGTTTTACTATTTCAAAATGTCCGTTCTCTGCTGCAGCCGCGAGAGACGTCATATTCCTGGATTCTGAAGCATGATTTACCTCTGCGTCATTTTCAATTAGCAGCTTTACAATATCTGTATGCCCGTTTTGTGCGGCTATCCAGATGGGGGCGGTGTAGTCACGATCCTTTTTATTGACATTTGCATTATTTTTTATCAGAAGCTCAACAATATCAGTATGCCCGTTCTGGGCCGCAGCCCATAGAGCAGTTGTTCCATTGGAGCCTCTTGAATTTACCCTTGCATGGTTTTCAATAAGGAGTTTTACAACATCGGTGTGACCATTGAGTGATGCTATCCACAGGGCAGCGCCGGATCCCAGTACTGCCATTACTTCCTTCTCTTTTTGATCCAGGAAGTTGCCGATCTTTAACCATGCCTCCATTACAAACAGTTCGTCGGTTTCGAGTAAAAAAACGAAAATTATTTTCAAATCATCTTCCTCTATTGCGAAATACTTCATCTGCAGCAGGGTGATTGCTCTTGAACGGAGCTCAAATCTCTCTTCTTCAGGGGTCTTTTCTCTCTCAATATCTTCCAGTGGTAACTGATCATTTGTCCCTTCCCTGTTTTTAACGTTGGCCTTTGCCCCGTTTTCCAAAAGTATCTTTACAATGTCAGCATACCCGT
>CAZJOB010000434.1:0-1199 GCA_964547435.1 uncultured Desulfatiglans sp.
GGCAAAGATGGAGGTGTAGTTCTGACGTTCCAGCCTGAGAACCCTCTTGAGCCCTTCAAGAACATTTTGTTCATCATCCACAAAAAGGACGCTTCCGGCAATATGTTGAATGTTTTCACTCATTTAATATCCCCAGAGGAAGGCGTATAATCATTGTGGTCCCTTTCCCCTCTTCTGTTTCAAAGTCTATTGCACCGCCATGTTTGTTGACAACTACCGTATGTGTTATGGCTAGCCCCTGTCCTGTCCCCTTTCCCACGTCCTTGGTCGTAAAAAAAGGATCAAAGATCCGGCTTCTGATATCCTTTGGAATGCCTGTGCCTGTATCGCTTACACGTATCTCTGCCCATGTGTCATCATGGCTTGTTCTTACCCTGATGGTTCCCTTGTCTTTTTTTTCTCCCCTGTCAATAACCTCCTTGATTGCATGGGCTGCATTTACTATCAGGTTGAGAATAACCTGGTTTATCTCAACCGGCATGCAGAGAACAGGAGGCAGTTTCGGGTCAAATTCCGTGACCACATCAGCGACATATTTCCATTCGTTTCGAGCGACGGTGATTACATTCTCAATCAGTTTATTTATATCTGCGCCGGTTTTCTCTTCAATCCCGGGATGGCAGAACTGCTTCATGGCGGTAACTATATTTGAAACGTTTTTAAGGCCTTCAAGGGACTGATCGATTGCCCGGGGAATCTCCTCCATGATATATTCAGTGTCGGCATCCTTGATAAGTTTTTCCATTTCCGGAATGACAGAGTCTGTCACTGAACCGGTTTTGACGGCCTTCAGAAGAGACATATAGCCGTTTAAGACCGATTCCATGTCTTTAAATGAATCCTTCAGAAACTGTATATTGTCTCCGATGTATTGTATGGGCGTGTTTATCTCATGCGCGATTCCCGCGGCAAGTTGCCCGATGGACTCCAGCTTCTGGGCCTGCTTCAACTGATTTTCCTGTGTTTTACGCTCTGAGATATCCCGGGCAATCCCCCTGAAACCGGTTTTTCTGTTATTGATATCCTTGTTAAGACAGACAGACGCACCTACGTGCCTTTTAACACCATCCTTTCGGATAACCTGAAAGACAAGGCCCACCCGAGGACTATTGGTTTCCAGCATCTCTTTGAAGGCCTGATTAAGTGGGTCGATGACGGCACAGGCGTTATTCCCGGCGACCATGTAGGAGCTATGGGCG
>CAZJOB010000434.1:1209-3434 GCA_964547435.1 uncultured Desulfatiglans sp.
TTTGAAGGCCCTCTTTATTCTCTCCACATCCTCCTTATAAAGGAATTGCGTCAGGTTCCTGTTGATCAGTTCTTCATGAGAATACCCGAGCATCTGACAAATAAAATCATTAAAAAAAACAAATTTACCTGAAATATCAAGCTCATAATAGCCCTGTTCAATATTTTCAAAAAAGGACCTGTACCTGTCTTCTATTTCACGGGACAACAATTCGGTTTCCATATTAAGGGCGTTATCCTTTGCGGAAGGAATTAAACCCTGATGGTCTGAGTCCTGTTTTATCTGCCTTGCTTCCATAATATCACTCATTTAATCCAGCACATTTTCCGCGATGGCAAAACATGCCCCTTTCGGCTGTTTAAGGGGTGTTATTGAAATATCCGCCATTACTTTTTTTCTATTCTGATTTTCAAAGCGTATCGGCAATTTGAAAATTCCCGCATTGTCTCCCTGCTGCATCTTTCTGTTAAAATCTATAATTATTCTTATGGATTCAGGGTGGATTATCTCTTCGACACCCATACCCAATAATCTATCCAGTTCAACCCCGCAGAGGTTGGCCCAGGCCCTGTTTCCCGACCATATGTACATATCCTTGAAAATTGCCACGGGCATGGATATCTGATGAATAAAGGATATGTACTGGGTATAATGCTCATAAAAATACTGGCACTTTGCGCAGTCAACGGCGCATTTTGCCCCGTTATTTCTCGAAGTAAAGCATTCACTGATACTATATTTATATACCGCGCAATCCCGGCAGTTTTTCCCGTGAGGATCTTTTTCCCAGTAATTCCAGCATGTCTGGTGCTGCTTAAAGGGATGGGCAAAGGCCCCTCCCAGGCTCTCCACAAGTGTCTGAGGCACGGGCCGGCCTATGGATTCAAGGAAAATAACAAGGTCTTCGATTGCCACCATAAATTTATTGCCTGTCCTCAGTGCGCTAAGGCCCTTTTGAGTAATCCAGTAAGAAGCCGTGCTTCTGGCTACTCCGCAAATCTTCGAAATATCTATAACCGATAACATTCTTGTATGTGTTTGCATCAATTCTGCTCTCCCTCAATATTCCATATCGGCCATTTTTGGAATTTCTTTAGAAATTGATTAATATTTTGGAATTATTTTGGAAGAGATGAAAATTACCAGTGAGGCTGGTTTCCTATTCTGTGCCCCATCACCTCAAGCGTGTCGTTTACAACCACGACGGCTTCAGAGTCAATATCACGCACAATCTTTTTCAGATGGGACAGTTCCATAAAGGTTATGATCGTGTACAGGACATTCTGTTCATTTCCGGTATAGGCCCCCTGTCCCTTGAGGATGGTCACTCCACGGTGAATCTTATCCATTATCTCTTCAGAGATTTCTTCCCATTTTGATGATATGATCAGCACGGTTTTTCGCTGGCTCAGGCCCGTGACTACCAGGTTCACCATATTGGAGTTAATAAAGATATAAATAAGTGTGTACAATGACCTTTCAAGTGAAAATAGAATGGCTCCTGCCACCAGTATCGCGGCATTAAAGACGAGTATCGTGGTGCCCAGCCGGATGGAAAAGAGGCGCAAAATAATAACGGAAAGGATATCCAGTCCCCCGGCTGAACCAAGTGATCTGAGGGTGATGCCTGAGCCGGCGCCCATAATGATTCCAGCGAGTATGGCTGCGAGTATCTTGTCCTGTAAAGGTATATGAAATTTAACAAATGCCAGGGCCACGGAAAGAATGATCACACCGGGAATGCTGTATAGAATAAACCTGCGCCCGACATACCTCCAGCCCAGTATATAGACCGGTATGTTAAGCACAAAATAGAGAATGGAAATCGGAGCCGCGGGTATAATATAGTGAATAAGCAGCGCGATGCCGGTGAATCCGGCACCGAAAAACTCTAAAGGGACCAGAATGGAGTTGACTGCAATGGCGCCCAGAATACTGCCGACAGTAATAAGAATGAGGTTCCAGAGAACCTGTCCAACTGCCTTTAAGGTTATCTTTTTTACTTTTTGCAAACTCTTTTCCTTTTCCGCCAGTTCGGCCCATTCTATTCTTTACATGATTTTTAATCAAGGCCTTCCAAATAAATATCCCGGCTTTGCCATGATGATGATCTTTTTGACAAGATTTACAGGATCTACTGGATTTTTGTTTTAAAATCTTTGCGGTTAAATTGTTTAATGTCTTATGCCTTTAATCAAAAATCAGCGGACCTGTCCCGACGCCTT
>CAZJOB010000435.1:0-3432 GCA_964547435.1 uncultured Desulfatiglans sp.
TCCGTGATTTAATAAAGCCTTGAAATAAAAATCCGCGAATGAATGTTTCCTCAAAGATCGGAGCCGCTATGATTAAAGCGAACCAAAGGATAGGGTTCCAGAAACTGGTTCTGTAGACGTCAACCATGAATTGGGGAATTATGGGCCGTCCAAGCAAAGTAGTGATGGTATCAGAAAGTATGATAAATCCTATAGAAATAAAAAACAGCCTCAGTAAGGTCTTTACTGAAAGTGGTTTCAGGGCAAGATAGTCAGATAACTTGCTGCCTTTTTTAAATTTAATGAAAAGAAAGATCAGTCCAACGCAGGTGATAGCAGTTAAACAGGTAGATATCGCAAGAAAAGATCCGTTTGAATCCAGGCCCTTAGCAAACTGTAACACGTCTGTTTGGGGATCAGATGCATATTTTATCGCAATAAAGATGACTGCAGCTATTATCTGGATCAATAATAATAATAAAATAACAAGAATGCCAAATCCAAAAGTCGCCCAGAATCCCCATGCCTGCCGGTTAACTGTTTTATCGGGGTCATTCATATTAATTATCTCCTCGATTCTTTTTCATTCCCTACTCTCTTCTTTTTTATCATCAGACTCCTGTAATTGGGTTGTGGCTCCTTCAAGGCTATAGATCTGATAGTCAAAATATCGTTTGAATACCTGTAACTGGGATTCCGAAAGGATGTTTTTGGCTGATTCCACATACATGCTGCTGACAATTTTCTGCTGATCAAGGCCTTGTTTCAGCATTTCTTTCTGGGAGAGTGGTTGAAAGGGCATTCTTTGCGCTTCCTTCTGCATCGGCATCTTCTTAATTTTTTCCATCTGCATCTTCATCAGTTCCTGCCTGTCATTATACATTGCTGTTACAAGCCTCTGCTCCTGTTCTTTTTCAAGTTTCAGTTCACGGGAAATAAAGTCATTCTTCATTTGACCTATTATCCCCCACTCGTTTTCATATTTTTGAAAATCCTTGTAAGCCGCATAATCATTTTCAGATAGCAGCGCTGCTATATCTTCATCACATTTTGATTGTATTTTCATTGCCTCCTGCACCGGGTAATTTTCAGGTGATTTTCCTCTGCTGATTTCATCTATTTCGAGTTGAGCTTCAAAACGAAGATCAATGAGTCTTGATTTTATATCAGGCGGCAGACTGTTATGTTCCGCGAATGCCTCCATTTTTGATGCAAGATATGATTTACTCGCATCCAGAAACATATTGTCTCTTTCCTCTTCTTGATAAGAATATAAATGCTTATTAAGACCCAATCGATTTAAGCTATCAGTCTGTAAAAACTGTCAGCTTACGCTCCTGAATCAGCCATCTGTTGTTGCGCTTTACGAGCCGGTCTTCGGATCGGCCCATCGCGGCAGGAATAATCCTGCCCTCTTTGTCACGAATCACTGTCTGCCAGTACGACCGGTGCAGGGCCTCGCCGGGCTTCGGGAAGGTAATGCGTATGTTGCTGATCACATGGTACAGGTTTGAAACCGGCAATCCCTTAGGGTTCACGCAAAAATAAATTCACATTTTTATAATGGGCCGAATGAGTAATTCCATTTAGGCCGTTGAGTGTAATATTTGATTTTTATACTTTGCATCTGTTGGTCATTAATTCGTATACCTTTTTCATATCGTTTGGTATTCAGGGCGGCACGGATATTTAGTCCGGCAGAAGTCTTCGTCGTCCGGATAAACTTTAGGACGGTTTCATAGTCTATTAAAGGATGAGCGGACCAGTTGCTGCTGATGAATGAAAACATTTTATGCTCAATAGGATTCCATTTTGAGGACCCCGGGGGATAATGACAAACCTTCACATGAAGCTTATTGCTATTACAAAGGGCAATCTGAAGCTGATGTTTCCAGAGGCGTGTCCGATAGCCGTTACTGCCTCCACAATCGGCCAGAATAAGAAGATGATCGGCTTCGGGGTAGTTAAACGATCCGACTTTTCGCCACCAGGTGCTGATGGCATCTGCGGCGAACTCGGAGGTATCGCGGCTTGTACCCACGCATACAAAACCCTCATTGCGGCAAAAATCATAGACGCCATAAGGGATGGCCACGCCCTGAGCATCGGAAGGAAAATCATGATCAAGAACCCGGATGGGGGCCTGACCCCATCTACGGCCGGGTTGGTGAAACGGTCCGATCAGTTCACGGCTTTTGGTATCGACACTGATTATAGGCAGTCCATGTGCGGCATAGTCTTGAATCTGGGATCGGATGTATCGAAACTGTTGATTCCGTTGTCGTGGTGCGGGCGGATTTCTCAGCCCGGATTCGAGGCTTTTCAGGTTTATTCGCAAGGAGAAATCCATTTTTTTAAGCAGCCTACCAACAGTGTTGGACGAGACTCGAATGCCCGCACGATTGAGCTGTTGGGCAATTTTGCCGGTGGTCTTGCGGGTCCACTTGCAACCACTCACAGGATCTCCGGCGGTTTCGTATTTCATGATTTTGGCGATCTCATTCATGATTTGAGGTGTTTTTTTTCCTGTAAAGGCCTCCCCGCGCCTTTTACCCGTATCCTGTCGCTGGGAGTTAAATCCGCATTCATCAATTCCTCACGTCCCTTTGCGACGGTATGGGGGTCCATGCCTAAAAGGGAAGCGATGTATGCATCACCGCCGTGGCCGAGTTTCAGCGACTCAAGCCCGGCATATAAACGGCGTTGTCGCTCGTCGAGCATACTGCAGAACAAAATCAACAACGCCTTGGCCTCTTCGGTCGCCAGATCGGGATTGGCAACGATCAAGGCGGCCGGTGATTGCTGTATAAGAGCTATACGCGCCTTGCGTTGTTGGCTTGCCACAGGTTTTTCCGTGGATAAATACACAAAAATGGAGCCGAATACTTCACGCTGCAGACGGCCATTTCGAACCAATTGGGCGAGCGCATGTTTGGTTTTAACCTGAAGAATTTCTTTGAGTTCGGCGGCGCTGTAACCTGCCTCCGATTGTTGTACAAAGGCTTCGGCGGTTTGTAGTAAATTTCCGAAGCGAGAAAACCAGACCGAATCGAAATTCCATAAGCCTTGCGAGGTAAACCGTGCGATGGACTTTAAAGTGTAGTATTTACCCCGATGCGAATAGCTGCTCAGATATTGCAAATCACCAAGCTTGCGGAATATCGTGCAGCGAGCTGGATCACCCATCGCGGCTCTAAGTTGATCAAGGGTGGCTATTTTGTGCTCCTCAAAGAATTGCCTTAGTATCTGTAGATGATATTTTTGTATATTCATAATGAGTATATTGGCCTTAATAATAAAATTTGTCAAGGCTAATTTTCTCATTCTAAATATTTTATGAACGGCTAATATCATTTATTCATCAGGTTTAATGATAATATAGTACAGTTTTAAAGGTTTTCATATTGATTATTAGCACTATTATCCGTTAATTTAATTTTGCGTGAACCCTTA
>CAZJOB010000436.1:0-3410 GCA_964547435.1 uncultured Desulfatiglans sp.
CTCTTGCACTAATTGCCCATTACATTGAGCGGTGTAGACAGATAATGATATGGCGATTTCATTATTAATAAAAGTAATCCCATTCCCATCCTGATCCGTCACTCTACCCTGTATAGTGCTTCCCGGCTGAAGTTCAAAATCGATGGTCTGGGTCTCCTTCACAATAACCGGGTCAACGTCATCGCAGAGATAGGCGTATGTGACTCCATCATGCCATACGTTTATATAATTATATCCCCAGAAGGGCCAGTAACCGGTCTTCAGGTAAAACGATTCTCCCAGTGGAAGATCATAGATGGTGTAATTGCCATTCGTGTCCGTTGTACCTACTGTTATGTTTAGGCTTGTACATTGCTCTGTCTTAACATATACAAAAATATAATTAAGCCCGGTTCCGTCTGTGCCTGACCCGGTCACACGGCCGGTAATAATGCCTGCGAGGCCAAGTTTAAAATCTACCTGATTAATAGTTTCATCGGCAACTACAATAACAGGACTTCCTTCCAAACAATACCAGGCACTGGGGTCTTCAGGACTACCAGTATAATATTCCGTAGCATAATTGTGGGCTGTGTCCGCTGCTTTGATGTAATAATCTCCCACGGGAAGACCTGTTATAGTAAATATTCCAGTAACCGGATCAGTCAAAGCGGTACCTTTTATAAGCCCTTCATTACACGCATCCGATCCCTGGTAGGCTTTTACCACAATGGATACGCCTGTTATAATAACTCCTTCACTGTCATATACTGTGCCTGTAATAGTGCCATAGGGTGGATAGTCATTGAGATCATTAGGATCAGTCCCGGAGTTCACCTCATTCCCGTCATTTACTCCGTCATCGTCGCTGTCGGAATCTTTAGGATCAGTGCCATTCTGAAATTCCTGTTGGTTTATAAGACCATCGGAATCATTATCCAAACCTGAATCCCAATTATTGGGATCAAGGCCATATTGAACCTCCCAGTTGTCCGGTATCCCGTCCCCATCAGTATCCTTCAATACAGGATTAGTACCTGCCTGGTATTCCTGCAGGTCAGTCAGACCATCGCCATCAAGGTCGCCAGTGCCGTCTCTTGATGTGTCACCAAAATATAATATCTCCCAGTCATTGGATATGCCATCCCCGTCTTCATTAAGACCTGTGGTGGCGGAGACTTCCATGCTGTATTCACTTGCGACAATGTTTTGGTTATTTGCATGCGGATCGGTTATTGCCTGAACGACAAAATAATAAGTATTGTCACTCGTTAGCCCTGTAACAGCTATCCAGCCGACTGATTTATCCTCAATCGTATCAGTCGGAGCATAAGGCCCGCCCGAAACAGTGCTGTAATAGACATCATATCCTCCGGGATCAGAGATATAGGAAACAGGCGTCCATTGAACCGCAACAGTGGTTTCACCAACAGCCTTTATAGATACTCCTTCAGGCGCCAGAGTCTGGGTAGTTTCCCATTCAGAATCCAGGTTGTTCAGGAACAGGAGCAGGCCTTCATTGGCAGTATATAGAGCATTGTAATTGAGATTAAGGGATGTCAGACTGGTTAAAGCCGTCAGGGTCGAAGGGATCTCGCCGGTCAGATTATTACTGTTCAAAATAAGTTGTTCCATATCAGCCAGGTTACCTATCTCGGCTGGTATTGGACCGGTCAATTGATTGTCTGATAACTCAAGGCAAATCAGATTGGCTAAATTCCCTATCTCGCGGGGGATAAGGCCTGTCAACTGGTTGTAAGCTAAATGAAACCATTGAAGGTTGGCCAGGCTGCCTAGCTCGGCAGGTATGGAGCCGGTTAACTGGTTGCCGACCAGATTGAGGATCTGGAGGTTGGTCAAATTTCCTATTTCGGTCGGAATTGATCCGGAAAACTGATTAACCGCAATTTCGAGAGATATTAGATTAGTTAGATTTCCAATCTCAATCGGAATAGTTCCGGATAATTGATTGAGCCATAAATTGATTTTTTGCAGATTGGCCAGGTTGCCAATCTCACTTGGGATTGATCCCGTCAACTGATTGTCACTTAAATCGAGAACTTGCATTTTAGAAAGGTTCCCTATCTCGGGTGGGATTGAACCAGTCAACTGATTCCCTACCAAATTGAGTTCAGTCAGGTTAGTCAAGGTGCCTATCTCAGTTGGAATTGATCCTGTTAACTGATTGCCACTCAGTTGCAGAAATCCCAGGTTAGACAGGTTTCCTAATTCTGCCGGAATAGAGCCTGTAAAAATATTATTGCCCAGTCCGATGAATTCAAGATTCGCGAGGTTGCCGATCCAGTCTGGGATAACACCGGTCAGTTGATTGTTATCCAGGTTGATAACAATCAGGTTCGTGAGGTTTCCAATCTCAGCCGGAATCTCGCCGGTCAACTGATTGCTGCACAGATTGATAACAACCAGATTCGTCATATATCCTATCTCAAGAGGAATTGAACCGGATATTTGATTGCCCCATAAATCGAGATTTAACAGGTTGGTGAGATTGCCTATCTCTGCCGGAATCATACCGGTTAGATTGTTCTCGGTTAGGTCTATGTAGTAAAAATTATCATAATCACCGCAGCCTACACCATACCATCCACATTCGGTCCCGGGCATGGCAAAGCCGTCATCATGAAGGGGGCCGTCTTTCCAGCCGCTTTTGTTCGTCCAGTTATCGCCATTGGTACTGTTGTATATGGCAATCAGTGCGGCCCTTTCAGTGTCTGAAACGGCCCCAAAGGCAATATTCGGAATTGCTGCTGCCAACAAAAAAGCCACAAGAATCAAATGAATATCAAACCGGAATATTTTTCTTAAAAGCAATGAAGAACTTGATCTGGCCATATCTTTCCCCCTGTTTTTAATATGGACTTTATTGATTATTCAGTCTCTGAAACCCGGACTCTGCCTTTCAACTCTAGTCTCTGTCGTTAAGCAGTGTCTAAAATTACGAGTGAACTATAGTGATTTAAAGTGAACTAAAGTTTCGAGTGAACTATAGTGAACTAAAGTTGAGGAACGCGCCTTCAGCGCTTTGTTTCTTTATACCTGCCTTTCAACTCTAGTTCACTTTAGCTCACTTTAGTCACTTTAGTCACTTTCTTCTGTTCCCTGATACCTGTCTTAACCACATAGACGTTTCTTTCTGAAAATTCTTGCAGATAAAATTGTTAATTAAAAAAATTGTCTGTGAAACAGGAAATTTAGATATGAGATTAATGAATTGACAATGGATTGGAATGAATATCTATATAGTTTACTGTAGTAACGGCATATCTAGATTTCCAGAAGGAAGAGATATGGACCTTACCTTTAATTTTGTCAATAGAAATAGTATGTTAAGGAAATAAGCTGTAACTTGATGTTTTTTATACAGGTTCACAGGAAGCCGGGTTTCATTTTGCGAATGATAGAATTCTGTA
>CAZJOB010000437.1:0-3399 GCA_964547435.1 uncultured Desulfatiglans sp.
GTGCCATATTTTTCTACCACGCTGTTTGCCAGTTTGCTGACACTTTCTTCACTGCTGACATCAACCGCGTAAGCAGAGGATCCGGAACCTATCTTATCCGCAACCTTCTGCGCGCCTTCCTGATTTACGTCTGCCACCACAACCTTTGCGCCCTGTTCGGCAAATGCCTTTACGCAGGCTTCACCCAACCCTCCGGCGCCGCCATTAATAATTGCTACCTTATTGTCAAGTCTGAACATCATAACCTCCTTGATTTAATGTTAAACACTTTCTTAAAGAAAAAAACTATAGGGGAAATAAGATTGCAGGTCAAGGGAAAAAACCTGAAATATTCACGCACAGGGATGTATAGCTTTGGATATTTTCTATTCATTAAGCTGATCCTTTATTAATTAAATTATTTTCATTAAATCCCGCGAGATGCCCAAGCGCTTCGAAGGCGCTCTGTTCACTTTTATAGACCGGTATCTTATTCAGAAAATAGAAATCCCTTATTCGTCTTCTTTCTGCCTCTAAATCAATGTTCTCAACACCAGTCAGTTCTTCAGGAAGAATTATAACAACAGGTTTATTGAACCTGTTTCTGATATTGATGGGTATCTCCAGAAGCGCCTGCTGTTCTTCCATGGATGGTGCGGTTGTTCCTGAAAAAAAGGCGCTTACTTTGACTGAGAAAAAGATTCTTCTTATTACAATCATATCGATGCAATCCATTGAGGCAACGGCTTCGAGGATTCCGTTTAAAAGCTTAAGAGGCGGATGAGGATTGCCGATATCAAGCGGATTTCTTATGGATGTGCCTATGGAAGGCAAAAGTTCATGAAGCGATTTTTCCGCGTCGGAAGATAATGGCGGCATCTTAAGCCCCGCTGCTTCACACGCGTCCGCGCCCACCACGGCGCCTGCTCCGCCTCCACTTACAAGCGCCACACCCCTTCCGCATCCAAAGGGAAGGCATGAAAAACCCACTGTAGCATCAATTAGCTCTTCAAGGCTTTCAACCCTGATCGCCCCGGTCTGCCGGAAAAAGGCATCCCATATCTCGGACCTGCCGGCAAGGGAAGCGGTATGTGAAGACGCGGCAATTGCGCCTGTCTGACTCATACCGACCTTCCATATGACTATCGGCTTTTTACCGGCGTATTTTCGGGCGACTCTAAAAAACTTTTTTCCATCGCGGACCCCTTCTAGATATGCCGTGAAAACATGCGTGTCTTTATCTTCCATCAGATATTCCAGAAGATCGGCCTCATTTATATTACATGCATTACCATAGCTCGCGACCTTGGAATACCTGATTCCTTCTCCAAAGGAACGCGAGGTGATTCCTTCGGATAACTGACCGCTCTGTGCGATAAGGGCGATTTCACCACCCGCCTTGGGAAAACCGCCGCCCGGAACAATAGTTATATTGCCGGCAGGACAGTATGTGCCGAAGCAGTTGGGGCCCATAATCCTTATACCCTGGCGGGCAATCTCAAGAATTTCCTGCTCCAGTTTCCTTCCTGCTTCTCCTGATTCGCTGAAGCCTGAGCTTAATATAATAGCGGCCTTAACCCCTTTTTTAAGACAATCCCGCAGGATATCCGGCACAAAACGAGCCGGGACACATATTGCCACAAGTTCGACAGGATCGGGTATCTCAAGCACGGTCCTGTATATTCGAAGACCCAGAACCTCGTCCCCGGCATGGTTAACCGCATATAACCCGCCCTTGTAGCCAAAATCGAGCAGGGCCTGAATATAGCGGGTTCCATAGGATTCAAGGGATTCGGATGCTCCGATAATCGCCATGGATTCAGGTTTAAAAAAAAATTCAAGTTCTGAATTGTTTTTATTTATTATCATAATCACTCTTGTCAAAAACGAATTTTACCACAGAGTCATCCGCCTTTGCCCAGGCAGGAATGACGTTTCCGGGACTTTTTACAAGTGCAACAATATAAAATACTTCCCTATTAATCAAGAAATTGATCGGCAAACTTTACATCATTATCAGGGGAACAAACATCTCTTCCCTGCTTGTGCCTCCGTGATTCCCGATGTTTTTATTAGGTCGTTCTCCTAAAACCGTGTCCCGGATAATATAGTTTTCCTTCATGATCAGGGTATAGTCCCCCACCCTGTCATAAAGTCTGGCATCCTGATCAAAGAGACCGAAAAGTCCGGTTTTAATCAGATCACGGCTCCGGTACATTCTGCAGCACTCTTTTAATTGCCCTGTCACGTATTGCTCAAACTCCTTTGTCCTGTCAGGACGCACATAACAGTACGCAACCCTTGAATCACCGCAAAGGGGCGTGATCAGAGTGCCGGCAAGCACGGGGTGATCCTTGAGTCTTATTATTTTTTCTCTTTCCTTTGTATCAATAAATCCGTGATCGGCTGTGATTATAAGAGCAGCATTCTTTTTTTTCAATGACCCTGCCAGTAAAGATATCTTATGATCCAGGAGATAAAAATGTTCCCGGGCCTTTTTGCTGTTTATGCCTCTTTTATGGCATATTGAATCAAATTTATCCCAATAGGCAAATATAAACTTTCTTTTATCGCTCAAATTCATGGACCTGTTTATCTGACGAAAAAATCCGTTCATGCTTGTAAAGGAAAGGGTTTCAGCGCCTCTGCTGATAAAACATGAATATTGTGAACCCGCATAGGCCCTGTGCTGAATGAAATAGGATTTAGCCTTCAGCCCACTGAAAATGCTCTTTTCTTTACAGACATGCCTGAACTCTATTTTGCTTTTTTCGAGACTGAGTCTTCCGGCCCTTGTATGAAAAGGCAATATAGCCGTTACCGCGCCGATCTCCCTGAGATACATGAACCACCCGGTGAGTGCGTGCTGCCTGGGCGCTGCTCCGGTAACAAGGCTGGTAAAAGCAGCGGCGGTTGTTGCGGGAAAAACCGATGTTATCTTTCTTTTCATGTTGCCGAATAATACACTCTCCTCGCCATAACTGGCCAGAAATTCATATCCGAGACCATCAATTACCAGAAAGACAATATCCCTGTTGTAAAGATCCGAAAGTTCAAAATCCGTAAGAGGAGCGTAGTGTGAGTGGCCGCCCAGAGACATCTTTAATGAACTGATGAGATTTACTATACTGTTGCCGCTGTAATCCGGTTTTTCCATCTCCTGTTATCCTTTTCCTTTCTTTCTATGTTTTATTCCGATTGATCGAAAAATTAAAGAGAATTTCATGCCGGATAATAAAAAAACCCCAAACCAGCACGATTTTTGCAGTCGATATTTGTATGATTTTAAATTATAATTCCGAAAAATATAGTATTCTTACAGCCAAACTACTCAGGAGAATATCATGACAAACAAGGAAATCAAATTAGAACTCGCAAAGGTGGCATCCCAGACATTTTTCCTCATTGACATATATTCTT
>CAZJOB010000438.1:0-3397 GCA_964547435.1 uncultured Desulfatiglans sp.
CCTCCGCAGTAGCACTGCTACGGAGGATGGAAAGCGAAGGGTCTCTATTTTATGACCAGTCACATGCCAGATTACGCCATTCAGGATAACAGATTCATGATAGAGATTCTTCGCTTCGCTCAGAATGACAATTTTAAAATACTCAGAATGACAATAGCAGATAACTCAATCATTGATGGCCTCGCAAAAAATCGTATTTCCTAGGAGGCTGTCCGAGAATGCATTTGTTTTACCTTTTGGTCATTCCCGCGCAGGCGGGAATCCAGTTATTTCAATAAGTTATAAAACACTGGATTCCCGCCGGAGTTTATCCCGAACTTGATTCGGGGCGGAAATGACGTTTTAGGAAATATTTACGAATCCAACAAACTCAAATTGTAAATAAAAAACTTGCGCCTTATAAGAAATTGTGGATACAAATACAGTCATAATCACATCATGTTAATAACACCGCGAATGTGATCTGAAATAAATCCCCTCACTCCCTTTGATAAAGGGGGAGTTAAAAGCAAACGGCTTTTTTCAAAAAAGGGGGTGAGAAGATTTAATAATAAAAAGGAGAACACATCAAAATGCTCGATTTATTCAGAGAAGAAGAAATGCACTATGAGGGATACTGCATAAGGCCGCCCAGCGAGGCGTACAGCATACTGCTTCAGGTCACTCTCGGTTGTTCCCATAACAAATGCACCTTCTGCGGCACCTTTACCGATAAGCGGTTTACCATAAAGGACAATGACATTATTCTGAGCGATATTCTATACGCATCCAGACACATGAAACAACAGGACAGGGTCTTTCTTATGGATGGAGACGCGCTTATCATACCCCAAAAGAGACTCATGTGGATTCTTGACCGAATAAGAGAACACATGCCGTGGGTCAAGAGGGTCGGGGCATACGCCAACACAAAGGGCATTAAAATGAAGTCCCTCGACGATCTTAAGGAGTTAAAGGAAAACGGCCTTGGCATACTCTATCTCGGTGTTGAAACAGGGGATGATGAAATCAGGGAGAAGATAAAAAAGGGTTCCACTGCAAAGGAATGCATAGAAATGGGCAGAAGGGTTATGGAAGCAGGTATAAAATTATCGGTTACCGTGCTCCTGGGCATTGCCGGAATAGAAAAATCCCTTGAACACGCTCGTAAGACCGGCGAACTGCTTAGTGCCATGGATCCGGATTATATAGGCGCGCTCACGGTTATGCTGGTTCCCGGAACGCCCCTTGCCGAAGAATATGAAAGTGGCGAATTCAGGCTGCCGGATCAAAGGGGCCTTCTTATGGAATTGAGGGAGATGATCGCCAATACCAATATTACTCGCGGGCTGTTTTTCTCAAATCACGCCTCAAACTATCTGCCCATAAAGGCTCGTCTCCCCAGAGGAAAACAGGAGGCCCTGGACCAGATAGACAGGGCCTTGAACGGTGAAGTGGGCCTCAAGCCGGAATGGATGAGGGCGCTGTAATAATCTAATCCCCGAAACAGATGCCTATCTCCCTGGCCGTCTGAATATTGTCGCTGTCCAGGGGAACGCCTCTTGTCTTGCCGATAACCTCTTCAAGAGGAATAGCGCTGACATTCGGGGGATTGAGGGCCACCATAGTGCCAAACCTGCCTTCAGCAATGACACGGACCGCTGCGGCGCCGAAACGCAGAGATGTAAGCCGGTCAAATGTGGTAGGAGATCCGCCCCTTTGCAGATGCCCAAGCACCATGGACCTGGTATCCTTCCCTGTCCTTTCCGCGATCTGTCTCGCAACCGATTCCGCTATGCCCCCCAGCACGACATGCTGTCTCCCAATCTCCCCGTTCCCCTTACTGAGCGCTTTTCCACCCACAGGTATCGCTCCTTCAGCTACCACGACAATGGCGTAACGCTGACCGTTTAATTCAAGCTCTGTAATATGACTGCACACCTTTTCAATATCAAAGGGAATCTCTGGTATCAATATCACATCAGCCTCACCCGACATACCGCTGTTCAGGGCTATCCACCCGGCATATCTTCCCATCACCTCAACAACCATTACCCTTTCATGGGACCTGGCCGTTGAATGAAGACGATCAATCGCCTCTGTGGCTATACTGACCGCAGTGTCATATCCGAATGTAATGATAGTCGCGGGAAGGTCATTGTCTATGGTCTTTGGAACCCCCACCACAGGGATCCCTTTTTTATAGAGTTTATAGGCTATGTTAAGGCTTCCATCCCCGCCAACCGCGACCAGACAATCGAAACCAAGGCGTTTAAAATTTTTGACAATTGTATCGGAGACATCGCGGATTTCAGTTTCGCCGGCCATGTTGGTTATAGGCATCTCAAAGGGATTGCCCTTATTTGTGGTGCCCAGTATTGTCCCTCCAAGGTTTGAGATATGCCATACCTTTTCAGGGGTCAGATGCACAATCTCATCAGTATCCAGAAGGCCCTGATAGCTGTTTTTAATGCCATATACCTCCCAGCCTCTGTTGACAGCGGAAAGAACAACCGCTTCTGTCACGGCATTAAGCCCCGGCGCGTCACCGCCGCCCATGTTGATGGCTATCTTCATCCTGTCTTTCATATTTTCCTCCGATGATTATATTATCTCTCCTGCATTCTTGATGTTCCATATCCAAACAGAAGATATTATTCGTAATTTATTTTTTTGGACAGCAATAAATCCCCTTATGAAACCAAATTTTATAAAAACCGTTTTCGTTTGAACCAAATTACCATTACCACTCCTGTAGCACCCATAACCAGCAAAGCAGCGGGATATCCCCATCGCCATTTAAGCTCAGGCATATATTCAAAATTCATTCCATACAGTCCTGCGATAAAGGTCAATGGAATAAAAATGGTGGCGATAATGGTCAGCATCTTCATTACTTCATTCATCCTGTTGCTGACACCTGAAAGAAACAGGTCCATCATCCCCGTGACAATATCCCTGCATGTCTCAATCGTATCGATCACCTGTATCGTATGATCAAATACATCCCTGAAAAATATGGAGTTTTTTTCATCAATAAGATCATATTCGCCTCTTTCAAGGCTGCCAGTGATCTCTCTTAAGGGCCATACCGACTTTCTTAATAATATTAAATCCCTTTTTGTATTATGTATTGCCTGGAGGATGCCCGGAGCAGGATTTGTGATGACATCTTCTTCCATTTCCTCCATCCTTTCGCCGATCTTTTCAAGCACAACATAATAGCTGTCAACAATAGCGTCAAGAAGCGAGTAAAGGAGATAATCGGCCCCTGTTTTTCTTATTCTGCCCTTTCCTTTTCGAAGCCTTTCCCGAACTTGCTCAAAAACATCTCCAACGTCTTCCTGAAAGGATACGACAAAGTTTTTCCATAGAATCAGGCTTATCTGCTCGAATTTTATCTGATCACTATCTTTAT
>CAZJOB010000439.1:0-3389 GCA_964547435.1 uncultured Desulfatiglans sp.
GGACTTCGCCTTCATAGATTTCAGGCCTTGATTTCTGTATCCTCTGATGGGCAAAGATTGAATCGCGAGTGAGGGCGGGACCATAGGTGTCAAATGACAGGTCTCCTGACCTGAAATAATTTTCCACCAGGGCGCCTACAGAGATATTTAACCTTTTCATCAAAATAGGAGCACGCTATTTTGGATTATACTGTTTGGCGAGGGAGCATTCAAATCTCTCTTCGCAGATTCTCGAACAGTAAAATTCCCTCATTATGAATCCATATTTTTCAATAAAGTCACGTATTGCTTCATCCCTGTCATCAATCTGCATGAACCATTTATGATTATCCACATGACGCTCGATTATTTCTCTCTGCGCGTCAAGGATCTCTTTTATCCTTTTACATTCATCAAACATCTTAAATCCTTGTCTATATTTTTCTATTGTCACTGTCACCGGCAGTGTGTTTAATCTGAAGCACCAATCCCTTCCTCCCTGTGATCAGCACTTTTTGTCCCTTTTCAAAGGCCTGTTCGCCATCAGCAGGTTCTGCCATCCATTGTTCGCTGTTTACCATAATATATCCCCTGTCAATGATCCTGTCCATGGCAACGCCAAAGGCATTGATCATACTGTCCCTGTGTTCCCAGTCATATGCTGGCCACGTATAGAAAAACAATACTATATCCTTGGATACCCAGAGGATAATCACTCCCCAAAGGATCAGGGGAGGGATATGTATCCAATGACTTATTATCAGAAGAAACACTGCAAGCAGGAAGATGCCGGGCAATTGGAGCAGGGTATACCTGATAATTATTTTTGACCTGTATTTTACCATAAAAGTAGCCCATATATTGAGTTGAATTTAAGTCCTGTTTGAGATATTCTCAACAAAATTCTCAATAAAAGGATTAAATAATGAAAACAGATCAATTTCCAAAAGAGATTCAGCCTTATCTGATACCCGAACCTGATGGTAAAATGTCATATCAATGCCTTGGCTGCGGAATGAAACATGGCACTGACCAGCTCCTCTATACCTGCCCGGAATGCGGCGGCGTGCTTTTGTTATACGATGATAATTTCGAACGATATAAAAACATAAGCGGTGAGTTGTGGAGAAATATCTTCGATTACAGGCGAATGTTAAACATTCAGCCCCTGAAAGGAGTGTTCCGCTATTATGAATTTATCGCCCCGATCATACCTCTTGATAGAATACTCTATCTTGGAGAGGGGCATTCCCCTCTGGTAAAGGCGAATTCAAGGCTCAGGGATATTGTGGGCAGGGAATTCTATTTTAAGGATGACGGCCTGAATCCAAGCGCGTCCTTCAAAGACCGCGGCATGGCCTGCGCCCTGAGTTTTATCAATCATTTTGCCGGGTCAAAAAATATAAGAAAGATGCTGGCTATCTGCGCCTCCACCGGCGACACATCCGCTTCCGCGGCCCTTTATGCCTCATATTTGGAAGATTTTATCGAATCGACCGTGCTTCTGCCTCACGGCAAGGTAACCAGCCAGCAGCTTGCCCAGCCTCTGGGAAGCGGCGCAAAGGTATTGGAGATACCCGGAGTGTTTGATGACTGCATGAAGGTTGTCGAATATCTCGCGGAGAATTATCATGTGGCGCTCCTCAACTCTAAGAACAGTTGGCGCATATTGGGGCAGGAGTCCTTTTCATATGAGATAGCCCAGGAATTTGATTATGATATGGACAATATTGTAATCGTTCTGCCCATAGGAAATGCCGGAAACATAACGGCGGTGATGAACGGGTTTCTGAAGTTTTACAGGGCCGGCATTATAAAAAGCCTTCCGAAAATTATCGGGGTTCAGTCTGAACACGCTGATCCGGTGTACCGCTATTATCTGGAGGATGATCCTGAAAAACGAAAATTCGAACCCGTTGTCGTAAGGCCCAGCGTGGCGCAGGCGGCAATGATAGGCAACCCCGTTTCAATACCAAGAGTGATCAGGGTGGCAGGTGAATATAATGAAACCGCTCCGGAAAGAAAGATATTTGTAGTGAGTGTTACAGAGCAGGAGATAATGGATTCAATGATTATAGCCAACAGAAACGGCAATATTGTCTGCACGCAGGGCGGAGAATCCATGGCCGGAATGAAAAGGGCAGTGGAACTGGGTATTGTCGGCGCTGATGAAACCGGGGTCCTTGATTCCACGGCCCATATGCTGAAGTTTTTGAGCTTTCAGGAAAAGTATTTTAATAATGAATTTGAACCGGAATTTGAGGTCAAACCCAGAGAGGAACTTAAAAACTCACCCCTTATGATCAGGCCCAAAACAGTTAAAAAGTATCCTGAACAGGGAGAACCCCTCAAGGGAAAAGAACTGGAAGAATTTATTCAGGGAGTGAGCCTTGAAATCGCCCATATGCTGGGGCTGGAAAGGATTAGATGAATATTCTTTTCGTGTGTACAGGAAACATAAGCCGGAGCTATCTTGCCGAGAAACTGTTAAAACACGAGATCAGCGCAGGAAACATATCGGGTATTGAGGTGTCGTCTGCCGGCACTCTCGGTCTGACAGGGCGCTCCGCTGACCCTGAGATGATCAGGTACATCAGGGATAATGGCATTGAACCCGAAGAACACTCGGCAAAGGAAATAGATGAAGAACATGTTGAGTGGGCGGATCTTATACTGGTTATGGAAGGCATTCACTCATCCTATATCACCGGCAGGTGGCCTCAGTTTAAAAATAAGATTGAAAAATTGGGGAGATACATATCCTTTGACAAATCGGAAGATGATATTATCGATCCCTATGGAAAGTCTTCATATCATTACAGGGTGGCTCAGTCTCAGATAGCCCTGGCTGTCCGCAATTTGATTAAAAAACTGGTCCAGGATAGTGTTAAGAATTAAAATTATAGTGGTTGATCGTACAAAGTCCCCTTATATTAAGTCCGGTGAATCCGATTATACCGGGAGAACAGAGAGGTTTGCCGCGATTGAGTGGGTGGAAGTCAGGCCTGTGAGGATCAAAAAGGGCATTAGCGATGATATGGTTCGTGAAAAGGAAGGTGAAGCCATATTGAAAAGGGTTGACAGCGGGGACTCTATTATAGCTCTCGATAGAACAGGGAAACAGTACAGTTCCGAAGGGCTTGCACACCTGCTTGATCACCTGGCAGTTAGCGTGAGAGGCAATGTGTGTTTTATTATAGGGGGACCTTTGGGGCTCTCTGCAGAAGTGTTAAGAAGGGCTGATCATGTACTTTCCCTGTCAAAGATGACCCTGACACATGAAATGAGCAGGCTGCTGTTAATAGAGCAGATATACAGATGCTTTACTATATTACAGGGTCATAAGTATCATAAGTAGTGTCCATCCAGAAACGGCCCTTTTGAACAATCTCTGCGTCACACTCAGATTG
>CAZJOB010000440.1:0-3385 GCA_964547435.1 uncultured Desulfatiglans sp.
GAAGACTCTCAGCGTCGCGCATGCTTCCTTCCGATTCCCTTGCCAGTATTGAAAGCCCCTTTTTGCTGATCTCAATTCCCTCCTGGCCTGTAATCTTTTGAAGCTGATCCATTACCTGTTTCTGAGCAATTCTCTTAAAATCAAACCTCTGGCACCGGGAGAGAATCGTTATGGGGACCTTATGGGGTTCGGTTGTCGCGAAAATAAATTTCACATGGGCCGGCGGTTCTTCCAGGGTCTTTAAAAGGGCGTTGAATGCCTGTATGGTAAGCATGTGAACTTCATCGATGATGTATATTCTATATCTACCAGATGAAGACATGTGTTTTATATTTTCTCTTAAGTCCCTGATCTCGTCGATTCCGCGGTTTGAAGCGCCGTCAATCTCCTGCACATCCAGAGATGAACCGGACGAAATATTCATGCATGAATCGCACCTGTTGCAAGGATTTCCGTCGGTGCTGTTTCGGCAGTTCAGGGCCTTGGCCAGTATTCTGGCGACCGATGTCTTGCCAACTCCTCTGGCGCCGCTGAACAAATAGGCGTGATGGACCCTGCCGGTTGTGATGGAATTGATAAGCGCACGAGTAATATGTTCCTGGCCTATAACATCCTGGAATATCTGCGGGCGCCATTTTCTGGCAAATACTTCATATACCATAGTAATACTCAACAGGTTTTTCAAAAAAAATGGCGGAGAGAGAGGGATTCGAACCCTCGGTGCCGCCTTTTAGCAGCACACGCGATTTCCAGTCGCGCTCCTTCGGCCAGCTCGGACATCTCTCCGCGAATTGAACTTCAAGCTTATTATAATTTCAAAACTGAACCGGGAAAAACAACATCACAGATTCACAACAGACACTTCAAACTATTGATAATACAGATAAATTAAAAATCAAAAAACTGCCGTCCTGCCAGCCGAAGCCCTGGCGAAGGCTGGCGGAGAGGGTGGGATTCGAACCCACGTGCCCCGCTATTAACGGGACAAGTCGATTTCGAGTCGACCCCGTTACGACCACTTCGGTACCTCTCCCTTATCCTTTTCCACTCTCCTTCGGCTGAGAAAAAAGTCCTGAAGCAGTCTGCTGCATTCTTTTTCCCTGATTCCTGATATTAATTCTATCTTATGATTGAGCCTGCTGTCAGCCGCCAGATTGTATAGAGAACCGGCTGCCCCGCCTTTTGGGTCAGAAGCGCCGAATACCAGCCTGGCAATTCTCCCGTGAATCGCCGCACCCATACACATCACGCAGGGTTCAATGGTAACCACAAGTGTGGCGCCATTGAGGCGATAGTTATTATAATATAATCCGGCTGACCTGAGAGTCAAAATCTCCGCGTGAGCCGTGGGATCTTTTAGGGTGATGGGTTGATTGAAAGACCTTGCAACTATCTCACCGTCGAATCCCGCGAGAACCGCTCCTATTGGGACTTCTCCCTTCTCAATGCCTTTTCTGGCCTCAGAAAGGGCCTCTTCCATAAGAAAATCATAATCCAGAGGAGTCATTATGGGGTAATTAGCATTTATAAAATTATCAGTCAAGGTGATTATGGCAGATTATAAATCAAATTATATCTCACAAGGGCACAAGGTTTTTTTACCCTTTTTGGCAAAGGGAATCCCTACTCTTTTCCCCCCTTTTGCAAAGGGGGGCAGGGGGGATTTTTGTCTCCTTCTTGTCAGTCTTGTAAAAAAAAAGTATGATGCGAAAAAACAATCTGAAATTCAAAGGAATAAACACACCCATGATATTTGAAGATGATATAGTCGATGAAGCGCATATCGCCAGGGAAAAGGCAGAAGCCCGCAGACTGAGGCGCTCGGCCTGGTGGTCGAGAAAGATACAGGAAGGTAAATGCTATTATTGTGACAGGCATGTGGGTCCAAAAGTACTCACCATGGACCACGTGGTGCCCCTGAGCAGGGGAGGCCGAAGCAAAAAGGGAAATATCGTTCCGGCGTGCAAGGAGTGCAATAATAAAAAGAAATATCTGCTGCCCATTGAATGGGAGGAATATCTGGAGTCATTAAAAGAGAAAAAATCTTCGGTTTAGAGTCGGGCCGACCTGTGTGTCGGCCCGACAATTGTTGCGTATGGGCACATACCGGGCAGACACGCAGGTCTGCCCCTACAGGTGTTTTTATCTTTCCGTATACCTTGCACCTTAAACCTTATACCATTGCAAGATCACTATTGGTCACAAAGTTGCTTTTAACTTCCTTGGAAATCCCGGAAATGTCATTCCCTCTTAAATATCTTTACCTCTGTTCCGGTTATTTCATTTGAATCCAATCCTGCATGTTCGAATGCGCGGTCAAGATTAACCGCTATTTCCAGAAGATCAGAGCTGTTAATCAATGTGAGAAATTCGCCCTGGTCCACATCGGAGTATGTATTGCAAATCCCCCTGATTCCTATCTTTCCGATATGTGTTTCAGGGCTTGAACCTTTCAGAAAATCGCCCATATCCGCTGCGGTAATGTTGGTTATCAGGTTTCCAAAATTATCGGCATGGGTAATTATGCCGTATAAAACCCCATCCTTTATTATTGGCATCGGGGGGCTGATTTTTACGGGTTCGGTCAGGGGCGGCCCCAGGCGGTTTATCTCTGTCCCAAGAGAGATATATGCTGCCGCCGGAGCAAAAATATCCCTGCCGTGAAAGGTCTTTGTAACATGTGGAAGAAAATACTTTTTTTCTGTAATTTCAAATATTTTCGATGGGCTGTATCTATCAATTATCGTGGAGAATATGCCGTTATCAGGGCCTAAAAATATATGATCCTCCGCCTCAAGCGCCATGAGCCTGCGATCACTGCCTACACCTGGATCAACAACCGCTACATGTATGGTTCCCTTTGAGAAATAGGTGAATGTCTCTGTCAATTGACTGGCGGCCTGAAAGATCGAGCCTGTGTTTATGGAGTGGTTTATATCCACTATTCGCGGGTCTATATTTATAGACAGAATAACCCCCTTCATCATTGCTATATAAGGGTCTTTCAGACCAAAATCAGTAAGCAGTGTGATAATTCCCGACCGTTTCATAATTATCCTTAATTCCTGTATATTTTATCAGAACGGTCCAGAAAATCCCGCACAACACGCAGATATTCCTGCGGCTTTTCAAGATGATGTTCATGTGAGGCATCTTTAATAACGCAAAGTTCAGACCCGGGTGTGTTTTTTTGATAATATTCAGTCGTCGCAGGGGTTGCCTCATCATAATACCCACAGGTAAACAGGACAGGACATGTAATCTCATTCAGCATTTCAACCCGCTCATAGTCTTTGAGTATGCCTGTTGCGGTGAACTCGCTGGGCCCCCACATATACTCATACATCGAGAAATTCATCTTTTCTAGGGACCTGTTCAGGCATTC
>CAZJOB010000441.1:0-3380 GCA_964547435.1 uncultured Desulfatiglans sp.
TTTATTTAGAAAATTGCCAGGCAAGTTATTTACAGCCATACCCCGCGCCTGTCACCCTGAGCGAAGCGAAGGGTCTCTATTTTATGACCAATCACATGCCGGATCACGCCATCCAGTGATAACTGATTCATGATAGAGATTCTTCGCTTTGCTCAGAATGACAATTTAAATTGCTCACAATGACAATTTGATAGCCTCGTAAAAAGCTTTTTTTATACCGCTTCGCGGTAACCTATGAGAAACGAAGTTTTTTATGTTCTCCGCGAAACGTCACATTGTGAAAAATTAACCGTATCGGACCTGAGTGTCTGCCCGCCAAAATTGCTTATGGGCGCATACCGGGCAGACACGCAGGTCTGCTCCTACAAATAATAATGTGGTTTTATGTTATGCATAAAACATGTTGCGCTACTAAAAACTGTTTTATGCCGAGAGTAACATGATATGAGTAATAAAGTTGCTTTTGACTTCCTTGGAAGTCCCGAAAATGCCATTCCCGCGGTTGGAGCCTGCCCCGCACTTGATATGGGGCGGGAATCTATAACTATTTGATAATACTGGATTCCGCGATCAAGTCGCGGAATGACAAATGGGGAAATTCGACTTTTTACGAGTTCATCAAATTTAAAATTGCTCAGAATGACAATGGTCGCCAACTCAATCATTGTAAGTGCTGAAATCCCAAAAAAATCCTGTACGGATTTGTCTGAAAATAAGTACATAAAAAATTTGTATATCATACAATAATACTGCGAAATTAACGCGTTAGGCCTTTTGAGAAATTCGGGTATAGCCAAATTATCTGTATAAATGCCTGATTTTATTCAGGCGTATATATCTTTTTAACATTATTTTTGACAGCAATGACTTTGGATAAAAGATGCCGTCTTCATCTGTTCCCGGCATGATATGTAGTAAAACTTTGATTATTGTATTAAATTATTGCGTCGCGTAACCTATCCCCAGTTCATCAAGCTTTTCTCTAGTGGGCGCTCCGGTCTTGAGGTCCCACCCTCTGGCTGTGTAATATTCATCCAGCATGAGATCAAGCTCCTCCCGGCTCAATAGATTTCCCATTGAGGGGCCGGCCTTGATGGGTTCGGTCATCATCCTTTCCGGCAGGGAGTCATCACTTCTGTCAAAACCTTCCCGAACATTAAATGCCCTGGCCAGGTTGTTGATTCGTTCTCCCACCTTTTCAACCTCTTCAGGGCTCAGTTCCAGGCCGGTTACGGCCTGAAGAAGGTTTGAGGTGTTTTGAGCAGCCACTCCCGGAACAGCCATGTCCAGCAAAAATGCGCACATGGTTGGAGCGTCGCAGGTAGCGGACCTTATGTCTTGATTCCACTTTGTCAGTCTGCCCTTTCCCTCTACAGAAAACCTGTCCACCTCATGCGGGACAGGTATGCCGAATATCTCCTGAAAGGCGTACCCCCTGTTATGGTCGGCGCCTGTGTATGATGTGGCATAATTGAGACCATGGGCCTTGGCGCCTCGAATATCATAACCGGGCAGTTCGAGTCCCTTGACATGCATGGCATATTTTCCGGAATCCTTACCGATCCTTTCTGCCGCGATTCTAGCCCCATCCGCGAGGACATCGCCAAAACCTTGCCGAAAGGCCATAAGCCTTAAGAGCTCTACCATTTCTCTGTGGTTTCCGAATTTGAGCTCAATACCCCCGGTGTCTTTACTGTCAATTATACCCTTTTCAAACAGTTCCATGGCAAAGCCTATGGCCGCCCCGGCAGATATAGTATCCAGGCCCAGTTCATCCGAGAGCCGGTCCGCGGCAATAATTGCATCTATGTTATCAACGCCAGTGGTTCCACCGAAAGAATACATGGTCTCAAATTCCGGCCCCTCGGCAAGTATTCCCGAATACTCGCCCGTGCGGGCGAGTTTTAACTGACTGCATCCGACAGGGCACCCGTAACAGTGTTCTTTACCTACATTCCGGGTCACCTGGGTTTCAACCCCTATCTCCTTAACAGGGACAAAAACCCCTGTCTCCTCAAAGTTTTTTCCGGGGAAGATTCCAAGGCCGCTCATTGCGTCAACGACCATGGGTGTGCCCAGCCTGGAAAACTGCGGGTAGAGCACAGGGCTTTCCTTCATATAATGTGTCATGAAGTCCCTCGCAGCCCGGAGCTTTTCCTTTGAGGCGACATTTACTGTGCCGGTTCCTCTGACAGCAATGGCCTTGAGATTTTTTGAGCCCATGACCGCGCCAAGGCCCTTTCTTCCCGCAGCCCTTAATTCATTTATTATGCATGCTATTTTGCTTAAGTTTTCACCGGCAGGCCCGATGCAGGCAATGCGGGTATTCTGATCGTTTAATTCGTTTTTGATTATCTGCTGGGTGTCAGTGGTCCTCATACCCCATAGTTTCCGGGCCTTCCTGAATCTGACCTCGCCATCCTTTATGGAAAGATAGACTGGTCTTTCCGATTTTCCTTCGATTATCATCATGTCATACCCGGCGAATTTCAGTTCAACAGGGAAATAACCGCCTGTCAATGACATGCCGACAGCGCCGGTAAGGGGAGATTTGGCAGTAATGGCCATTCGGCTGGCGCAGGGTACAGAAGTGCCTGAAAAGGGCCCGGGGGCGAAAATCAGTTTATTGTCAGGTCCAAGGGGATCGATACCCGCCTTTACCTCGTCAAAGAGATATTTGATGCCGAATCCGGAACCTCCGATAAAATCCCTTGCAGTCTCAAGGGGAAGGCCCGACTCTTTGACAGACTGATTCGTAAGGTTGATGCGCAGTATTTTTCCGGTATATCCTCCAGAGTACATAATATACCCCCTTATAAAATCTGCCGAACAATTTACAATTCAGAACCCTGTTATTTCGAATATCTGCGTTGCGAGCCGATAAGGTCAAGAAAGATGTTTGTCTCAACCGATTTAAGCCCGTCGAGATCTCCCACCACTGTTCTCATAAAATCTGAAAATTCCTGGGTTGTCTTGAATACAGCCATGGAACTCATGTTGTATCTTCCTGTAACTGTCCACACGTTCCAGACGTTTGGGTGCCTGATCAGCTCTTTTGCCACGGAATCTATCTTTTTCTGCTCAAGCTCCATCTGGATACCGACAATAACGTTATACCCAAGCTTTTTAGGATCAGAGACCGCCACGATTCGTATGATCCCTTCCTGAATAAGCCGCCTCGTTCTTCGCCTTATTGTAGTGGAACTGATGTTAAGGTTTTTTGCCAGGGCATCACTGCTTATTCTTGCGTCCTTTTCCAGTTCTATGATCAAGGCGCGATCAATATCATCCAGTAACATATCCTATTACCCCCTCCGATTTTAGGCTGACTGGTAAATCCCTGCTTTTTATTTAATTTTCAGCAATATACATATTTTAAA
>CAZJOB010000442.1:0-3379 GCA_964547435.1 uncultured Desulfatiglans sp.
ATTCTTAACGCCATAGATGCGGTTACAGGCAGTAAAGATCCTCAAATTTTTCTATCTGCCCTGCTTGGTCCTGAAGGCAGGATAACCATTATTATTGAAGATAATGGAGTGGGAATCGCAAAAGAGGCCCTTGAAAAATTATTCATACCCTTTTTTACCACAAAGAAAAAAGGTTCAGGGATAGGGCTAAGCCTTTCACGCCAGATTCTGCGTCTGCATCACGCAACCATCAGCGCGGAGTCAAAACCCGATATGGGAGCAAAATTCATCATCAGGTTTTCCTGATTGGGTATTTTCCATGATCAAAACAAACAATACAGCCAACCATAAACACTCACTCTCCTATAGCCTGCCTGATAAAATTTGTTTTTCGGAAAGGCCGTCCGGTCTGTATCTGATTCGTGAAAATCCTCTTTCCGCCATTACGCTGAACCGGGTGTGGAGACCAGTGCTTGAAAGGATGGGCAAAAATGGATCGGTTCAATTCAATAAGATATTATCCCTGGTTGACGTTGACCCGAACATGGCTGAGATATACTTAAACGCACTTGTGCGAAAGGGTTTTCTGGAAACCAGGGGATACAGTGAACCGGACACCTATCCCATGACAAGCATCATAATACCGGTGAGAAACAGGCCGGATGAAATATCGGAGTGTCTCACATCCCTTCTTAAACTGGACTACCCGCCTGAAAAAAGGGAGATCATTGTTGTTGACGACGCATCCGATGATAGAACACCTGAGGTCGTGTCGGGATTTGATGTAAAGCTGATCAGAAACAGCACAAGAAAACAGGCTTCATACTGCAGAAACCTGGCTGCCAGCGAAGCAAAGGGTGAAATTCTCGCCTTAACAGATTCCGATTGCGCGGTTCATCCCCTGTGGCTGAAGGAACTCCTGCCTGCATTCAGCGATGAGACAAACGGCGCGGTTGGAGGAAAGGTTGATTCCTGGTTTGAAAACACGGCCCTGGACAGGTATGAAAAGGTCTCTTCATCACTTTATAAGGGGAGGCGATCAAAGAGTTCAAGGGAGGAGGGAGGTTTTTTCTATCTTCCAACCTGTAACCTTCTTGTCAAAAAGGAGATCTTTTTAAGTCTGGGGGGATTTGATGAAACTATGTCTGTGGGTGAGGATGTGGATTTATGCTGGAGACTCAGGGATAAAGGATTTGAAACCGAATATCGGCCCGCAGGTGCTGTGTTTCACAGGCATCGAAACGAGATGAAGGCGTTTTTTACACGCAGGTTTCAATATGGCACATCCGAGCCTTTTTTAAATAAAAAACATTCTGACCGTGTAAAAAAGATGTTTTACCTGCCCTCTGCCATCCTGTTGTGGGCCCTTGTCCTGGTCTCTTTTTTAAGCGGCTTTTATTGGCTTTCGGGGATATGTGTTTTAATACTTTTTACAGACACTCATGTAAGGTGGATGCAGGTCAGGAAAAATGATCTCACAATAGTATACCGGCAGGTGCTATTCGCGGTCTTCAGGGGGTATTTTGTGTCCATGTATTACTGGTGCGAGTTTTTTTCCAGATACTATCTCTTTGCATTCGTTCTCCTGCTGCCATTATCTTTGCCTGTCTCCCTGATAATTTTTATTAATCACCTACTGGTCTCGGGTTGTCAGTATTTTCAGAGAAGGCCGGCCTTGAATTTTCCCGCATTTTTATATTATTTTACTGCTGACCAGATTGCATACCAGTTGGGTGTCTGGGTTGCCTGTTTCAGGCATATGTCCTTTAATCCTGTAAATCCCATAATTGCCAGGTGGAAATCACAATGAACATGGCTCTATTAAAAACCGTAGCGACTCTTTTTCTTAATGGCGTTCGATACAGATTTCAGAAAAGAACGGGAAACCCGGGAAGACCACAGGCCGTAAGCCTGGAGATAACGCACAGGTGTATCGCCAGGTGCATAATGTGCAATATCTGGCGAATCCCCGTGAGTGAACCGGAACTGTCAGTAAATGAATGGCTGGACCTGTTATCCGGCGATCTTTTTCACGATATCAGGGAGCTGGATATAACCGGCGGCGAGCCCTTTCTGCTGGATGATATCGATATCCTCTTCTCAGGCATCTGTGAGCTTAAAAACAGGAATATGAGATCATTGAGGTCTGTCGCAGTAACAACAAACGGCTTTCTGACCGAAAGGGTGCTTCAAAAGACTGAAACAATACTTAAGGATTTGAAAAAGGCGGGTATAGACCTTGTAATGGTATGCGCCATGGATGCAATCGGTGATATCCATGAGAGAATCAGGAAGGTGAAACATGCATGGCAAAAGGTCAATAACACAGTTGAAGGGCTGATAAGGCTCAGGGAGAAATATTCAAACCTTATAATAGGGCTTAAAACAACCGTGTTGCCCCTCAACATCGATGAGCTGGAAAATATCGCCCGATACGCGGATGAGAAAAGGCTTTTTACGATCATATCGCCCTGCATAATTACGAGCGCAAGATATCTGAACATGGAGCGGGCAGGCGATCTCATCTTTTCCTATGAAGACAAACAAAAGATGATCCGGTTTTTTAAGGGGAACCGGTTTAAATGGAGTTTTCATGCGGAGAGTCTGGCGGAATTTCTTGAAACAGGTGAGATAAAAAAGCCCTGTTCCTGCGGTTTTAACTACTTTTTTGTAAGAAGCAGCGGGGAGGTTTTTTTATGTCCCCTTGTTGATAAGAGTGTAGGAAATATCAGGGATGAATCGATAGAAAAGCTTTTTTCCTCCAAAAAGGCGAACGCATTTCGAAAAGAGGCTGGAAAATTTCCCGAATGCCAGGGCTGCACTGAACCAGGACTGGAGCGCTACGCGCTTCCTTATGAGGGATTCACATATCTCAGCATGCTGCTAAGGTATGGTAAAAGGGATTTTCTTGAACTGCACAGGCACCTGGGGCTGGAGAAGTATGTGTAGGGATGTTCGCGAAGCAAGTTGAGAATAATAATGTAAGGTTGTACATCTGGTATCAAGCTTGAGAGTGGCTGGTTTAAGGTTTAAGGTCTACGGTTTATGGTTTAAGGTTTAAGGTGAAAAGTGAAAAGTGAAAAGTAAAAAGCAATCGTAGGGGCGCCTATGCCCTGGCCCGCCATCTTGTCCCGTCATAGCTTTATGCGAAGACGGAAGCCCTGGCGACGGCGGCCCTGGCTCGCCATCTTGTCCCGTCATAGCTTTATGCGAAGACGGAAGCCTTGGCGACGGCGGCCCTGGCTCGCCATAGCCCTGGCGACGGCGGCCCTGGCACGCCATAGCCTTGGCGACGGCGGCTGTCTGTCCTTAAAAGTCAAAATCCCTTCACAACCTTCACTTTTATGGCTCCTCATAAGAATTTGTGGGTAAAGATAAGACTTAAATACCCTCTAGGAGG
>CAZJOB010000443.1:0-3350 GCA_964547435.1 uncultured Desulfatiglans sp.
CATGCTTAAGCAACTGATTTTATTGTTTTTGTGCCAATCTTTTTAACACCCTTTAATAAGGTTGATTTTTTGGAGCCTACTGCTAATCAGTTTTACGAGATGTCAAAGGATGAAGACTTTATTAAAAAATATCACTGTCTGTCTTATTGGCACCCTGGTGTCGGCTATGCCTGGATAGGCTGGAATCAGGACAGGCCATTTTTTAAGGAAAGAAAAGTCAGACTTGCTATGACTCATATTATAGACAGAGAAAAAATTATTCAGTATATAATAAAAAATCCCAAGGCAATAATTCCTACAGGGGATGCCTATGTCCACGGACCTCAATATGATTCGAGCATAAAGCCATGGCCCTGTGATCCCTCCAAGGCCAAAACGCTGCTGGATGAGGCGGGATGGATAGACACAAATAAAAATGGAATAAGAGATAAGGACGGGGTGGAGTTCATCTTTAAATACTCCATCGTCAGTAACTCCGGCCTACAGGAACAGGTAGCAAAACTGGTAAAGGATGCTGCCGCTAAGGTCGGTATAGAAGTCGTAATTGATCCCTATGAATGGTCTGTTTTTATCGAACGGGTTCATAATAGACAATTTGATGCTGTCAGTATGGCATGGAGTGGCGGGCTGGCGGGTGATCCCTATCAAGTATGGCATTCATCACAGATTGGAAATCGTGGTTCAAACTATGTAGGGTTCAATGTCCCTGAAGCTGACAGAATCATTGAAAAGGCCCGCATTACTATTAATGATGATGAAAGAAATAAGTTATATCATCAATTCCATCGTATTTTGCACGAAGAACAACCCTATACTTTCATTTATACCAAACCTGCAGAAGCCTTCCTTGATAAGCGTTTTGAAAATGTTAATATGCATCTACTGGGGCTTGTTCAATATGAATGGTATGTCCCAAAGGAAAAACAGAGATACAGATAGATGACAACCTATATTATCAGAAGAATACTGCTAATGATTCCGACGCTTATCGGGATTACCATAATGGTGTTCGCCATAAGCAGGATTGCGCCTGGCGATCCCGTGACCCTTTCCATGGGGCCGGGCGGGCAGATGGACGCGGAAAGGGCCGCGAATGTGCGTGAGGCGCGAATGAAATTATACGGCCTGGACAAGCCGGTTCCCGTGCAATATGCCAAATGGCTGTGGCGTGTTGTTCGTTTTGATTTCGGAGATTCTCTTAAACACCACAGACCGGTCATTGACATAATCAAAGAAAGATTTCCCATAACACTTACCCTTAATATTATCGCCTTTTTTCTGATCTATTTTATATCTCTGCCGCTGGGCGTCCTTGCTGCCGTAAGGCACAAGCGCCTTTTTGACAGGGCAAGTTCCGTGATGCTGTTCATGTTATGGGCGCTTCCATCCATGTGGGTGGGCCAGATGCTTATAGGTTATTTCTGCGGGCCGACTTTTTTAAACTGGTTTCCTCCGGCGGGCCTTAGCAGCAACAACGCCGAGGTACTGCCTTTCTTTCCCTGGCTCATGGACCGGCTATGGCATCTCACCCTGCCGGTTATATGTCTGACATACGGAGGATTCGCATATCTGACCAAGCAGGTAAGGGCGGGCATGCTTGAAAATTTAAGGGCCGATTATGTGCGCACCGCAAAATCAAAGGGCCTTTCCAACTGGACTGTTGTAATAAGACACGCCTTTCGTAACAGCGTGATCCCGGTTATCACTATTATGGCGACAATCATTCCCGCCATGCTCGGGGGATCTGTAATCATCGAGCAGATCTTCAGCATTCCCGGCATGGGTCTTCTGGCATTTGAGGCTGTCACCACGCGCGACTATAATGTGGTTATGGCTGTTGCCACAATCGGCGGTCTTTTAAACCTTGTAGGGCTCCTGTTCGGGGACATAGCATACGCGATGGTCGATCCCAGAATAAGTTTCGAGGATACTGAATAGCTGATATGAATAACCTCTCACAAAAAAAATCAAACTGGGGCACATCATACGGCGAACTCGTCTGGAAGGAGTTTACAAAAAGCAGGCTGAGCGTTATTTCTCTGGCATTTATAATATTGCTGTTTATTGTCGCCGTGCTCGCGCCCTTTCTGGCAAATGACAAGCCTTTTTTTATAATCATTGATGGGCAGACGAGGTTTCCGCTGTTCAAGGGGCTCAAGGCAACCGATTACAGTGTATTTCTTGCCTCGATGGCCGGCATCATTCAACTGCTGCTGATAAAAAGAAACCGGCATCTCCTGGACCCTTCTGTCAGGGGCGGCGTATTATTCAGACAGATAAGCGTTATCGCGGGAATCGTGCTGGCCGGAATAATATTAATCCAGGTCTTTATGCCCTACCGGCTGGACGCGGAGGATTACAAGGCAATGATATCCTCGGGAAAGGCTGAAAAGGCCCTTTTCGCTCCCATACCATACGGATATGCCAGGACAGATCTTAAGAGCCGTGAGCAGCCTCCAAATAAAGAGCACTGGCTGGGTACCGATGATGTGGGATCAGACGTGCTGTGCCGCCTTATACACGGAAGCAGGATATCCCTTTCTGTGGGTTTTGTGGCAGTGGGCATATCCAGCATAATAGGCATATTTGTGGGCGCCATTCTCGGGTATTTCGGAGGAAGGGTCGATTTTATCGGCATGCGCATTGTCGAGATAATGATGGCCATACCAACATTTTTTTTGATTATTACCATTGTCGCCTTTTTTCCGAGAAGCCTGTTCAACATCATGTTCATCATCGGCATCACAAGCTGGACAGGCGATGCACGTTTTATTCGGGCTGAGTTCTTTAAGCTTAGAAATCAGGATTTTGTTCAGGCGGCAAAATCCCTTGGTCTGCCTCTTAAGAGCATCCTCTTTAAACACATGCTTCCAAACGGAATTACGCCTGTTCTGGTCAATGCCACATTCGGGATTGCCGGCGCGATATTTGTCGAAGCGGCATTGAGCTTTCTGGGTTTCGGGGTGGCTCCGCCAACACCGAGCTGGGGTCAGATGCTCAGCCTTGGTGTAAGCACTACCGGAAGATTTCTGTGGTGGCTCACCATCTTTCCCGGTCTGGCCATCTTCCTGACTGTCCTGGCCTATAACCTGGTTGGTGAGGCCCTGCGCGATGCTATTGATCCGAGACTGAGGCAGTAATCCATGAATGATCTTCTTAAAATAGAGGGGCTTTCAACGCACTTTAATACTGAAAAAGGTATTGCAAAGGCTGTTCAGGATATAAGTTTTTCTATTCAAAAAGGTGAGATATTCGCACTGGTGGGTGAAAGCGGCTGCGGAAAGAGCGTTACGGCTCTTTCAATAATGGGTCTTATTCACGATCCTCCGGGCAGGGTGGCAGGGGGAAAA
>CAZJOB010000444.1:0-3328 GCA_964547435.1 uncultured Desulfatiglans sp.
GGCGGGAATCCAGACATTTCAGACACTTATAGATTCCCGCCTGCGCGGGAATGACGCCCGGAGCTATTCTCGGACAGCCTCCTGCCATATTTATCAACTTATAATCTTATGGGCATCCCCCTTGACATATAATGTCTTGAAAATATTTAATTTCAATTTATATGAATTTTAAATAAGGATTATCTCCAACCTGTCAGATTAGTTGATCGTTGATCAGAGTTCAAGGGTCAGTCCGTCTTAGCCAAGGCTGCGCCGGCTTGTTTTTTATTGCTTTTTCAATTCATTAATCTTAAAGATTGCCCCCCTACACAATTTATGAACAATAAGAGATGTCTCATAATTCCTCTAATATTTCGTATCAACAAGATATCCTGTCCTGCCATAACAGGGATATCCATTTTTATCTTTATGCTTATTTAAACTGGTACTCATTTTTTGTCGATTAAATTTTTTACCACAGACAGGACATTCTATAACATACACAGGCCCGGTTCTTATTTTTCTGGTTCCGGATCGTCTTAAAGGCGAAAATGAATCTCTGCTGACTGAGGTCCGACTCAACGGAGGTGCGGAAATCGGTCCGGTAGGTGTTAATTCAACAGCGTATTGCGGAAAAAAATAAGTACTTGTTACTTCAGCGCCCTGAATTCGGTCAACACGATATGATCTTGATTCATTTGTATTATGTTTGATTGCAAAGAGCAGATAATCACCTGCCTTGGAACGCCGCAGTGAGTAGGGTTCAATTAATCGAGAGGTGCCTTGGTAGATTATATTCACACAAAGTCTGTTTGCTGCTGCAAAGCGAATCTTCTCAAGAGGTACATCTGTATGCCATGACTGCGCCATAGAAGGTGGCTGCCATGTTTCATCAATATCCGCACGACCATAAGAAATTGTTTCTCTTCTTACCTTCTCCACAGTGCCGTGGAGCCAATCAATTACCTCCGGAAGTTCTGCCCAGAACTGTTCAAAAGAAGGTAATACAGGAAGTTGATGCGTAAGCATATTAGCCCATTCAGCTTCAAGTTCCGTTCTTTCAGGCCTGTTATCAAATGTCACCATTGTGGGAAACGGAATATTCTTAAACTCACATTTCTTCTTTAAAGCGCTTAAAATTAAGGCCTGATCCGGATTTAATTCTTCATGGCGAAAAAGGTGGATAACATCATACAGGTCACGAGGTCTTTCGCGTTCCGCAAGCGCCCTGATTTTTTCGGCAAACACTTCTTCAAAGCAATAGCAATTAACCTTGATACCCTCATCCGGCAGATCTGAATAGGGGTGATGAACATCTCTTGTTGATGGCTCAAGGGCTAGGACCTCATCCGTGGTTAAATCAAGCTTAATACGTGGAAGATCACCTTTTCGCTGTAATGGCCCCTGATAACCGATCCGCCCTTGAGCAGAAATACCTCCCCGATTATTTTCGTATACATCAAAACAGATCAGCTCTTTGGGGATTACAATACCAACAGCATCATAAACCCAATCGGAAATATCTTTAAAACATCTTATTAGAAAATCCTGATCAAGGTGATTGTCATTAATGATTGTAAAATCAAGATCCTCAGAAAATCGATAGGTTTCAAAATAGCATTTCTTTAAACAGGTTCCTCCCTTAAAGATCCAGTTTGGAACAATGTCAGCGTGTTGAGAAATACCTGCAAGCATCCAGCCCAGCACATAGTCTTTTTCAATTACATTTGCACTGAGTCCGAATTCCCTGGAAAATTCCATTATTTCGGTTTTGGTAATCACTCAGGATTATTCCTTCCAGTTTTCAGGAACCCACAGTCGCCAGCGGGTTATGAGTTTAATATTATTTAATTTTGGATCAAGCTTTGCATTTCCAGCGGTGAGGTTATCACGACACTGATCTATTATATCTGTTTCAACTGGAGTTGCTATTTCAAGTAAAAAGCCAAGGCGTTTGAATACCGCTCCATTCCCAAGCAATTTCGCATATTCGATGAGTTGTTCAAGGTTTTTATTCTCTGAGTTTAGATAATTAATGAACATATCCTTTACAGAACGTATTCCACCGCCTAGAGAAGGATCTGCCAGCATATCGAGTATTGTGCGGGTTGGATCAGATATGGATATTTTAACTTCTCCCCTCCATACAGGTTTGAGACCAAACATGGCTTTTTCAGGGATTGTACGAAGCAAAAAGGATATGCCCTTTATAAGAGGATTGCGGTCTCTTGGCTTTTTAACTGTCATTATAATAACAGTACTGAAAATCTGCTCTGTTAAATCCAGATACTCAGCCGCACTCCACCCGCCTATATAGCAGGGAGCAAACAGGCGGTCTGCTACAAGCCAGCTATCCTCAAGTGCAACATCAGTAGTTCTGGATTCCAGAGGAACAGGCACATACAATCCCCTTCGAACCCGCGCCATCCAGCCATTCTTTGCCCAACGTGCAAGCATCTTGGCAGCGTCTGTAGTTGGAACGTTTAAAATTTCTCCTGCCTCGTTTACAGAAACAGTTCCCTTAGTGCCACGCAGGACAGCGGATATACGTTCCCGATCTGTTTTACCGATTCCGGCAATAGATTCCATGATATATTCCAAATGCAATTATTCATTTAATATATGAACGATTACACTTATAATATAGTTAAACTGCATGTCAAGATGTATTTTAAGTGACGTTATTCATTTTATCAATGAATAACGTCGCATAATTTATCGTAGGGGACATTATTGTCCACTAAAATTAACAGCCTATTTTGGTAAAAATAATTGCAGTATCAATTGGTTAGGCCATTTTTTTGATAAATTTTCTACTCGTCCCATAAATTTATGGGACGAGTAGATTTCACCTTTTACTTTCTGTTTAAAAAAGCAGGATGCCAGTTGGAAAAGAACAGATACACGATAAAAAATAACTTGATTTTCCTTTTTACCAGTGTTCCATTGATGAACGTTGTCTTCCCGGTACCCCTGGGGCCGAATAAAAAAAACGACTTTTTTCTTAACAGTTCCGTAAGATTAAGGATACGATGGTACATAATATTTCATAACTCTATTTCTATTTATCATGATAATCCGCAACAGTGTTTCCATTTTTATTACCATTGATCCGTTTTTCAAGCTTTTATTTTAACCTTTTTTGACAAATGCATTCCCACCCGTTCCCATGGTCTCAATAGAAATGCTGTTTTGACGCTCCGTGCGGGAAATAAGGTACGTTATTCGTTCTCACGAATATAAGTAATGTTTACAGCGGTATTTAGTTTTTATGGGAGTTCTTGTATGCTTCTTAAAAGCCCTGATATTGCAGCCTCTTAGGAGTTATTTTATTGTCTAAGGACGTCCC
>CAZJOB010000445.1:0-3324 GCA_964547435.1 uncultured Desulfatiglans sp.
GTTATTTTTTATCAGCCCCATCGGGGCGACATGTTAATCACCACTTATGCAGATCCCCAATGGTGTTGTGGATATCTAAATGTTGTTTAAGTCTTATCTTTACCCACAATTTCTTATGAGGAACCTAAAATTTAAAGAAACTGGGCAGGCACAGAGGCCTGCCCCTACAGAATTTACGATAAAACCAATCAAAACAAAATATAGATATATGAAGAGATAAATATGTTTTATATAAATTTATTATTGAACTGTAGGGGCGGGTCCCTGTGCCCGCCCGACTGTGTCTCAGATATCTGTATCTGTTTAAAATATTAAAGACCTGCCGGTGATGCTGATAATTCAGGGAAAAGGGATATTGCATACAGTGGATAATTGTATATTTTGCCGTCATGTTTCAGGTTGAGTAAGCTTGTCCTAGATAAAATATCCGGGTTGTATTTTGAGCCATAGAATATAAAACTTTTACTTTGCGGATTAATGCTGGCTTCAAATGGAGAAACCTTATTTTTATGTTCGCATAAAAAATCGTGGGAATTTTCACAATTATTGTTGGATAAACGTGATTAAAATCACAATTGTCATTGGTAAAATGTGATTGTTTCCACACTTATATTGATCTTACTGTAATTAAAAAGGCTCAAATAACGATAAAATAACAAATATATCGCACTATAACATTCATAATGATTGGTGCATAAAAATGATATCTTACGGACCTTCCAGGTTATTGATAATGATGGCAGGAAAGAATTGAAAAAAGAAAATGACATATAAGATCCGGTTCCTCCCTGAAATTGAAGAGGATTTATTTTCCGGTTTTACCTGGTATGAAGAAAAGGCCCTCCAATTATCTTTCCCGCAATCCATTTATCAACAAAAAAATATGATCATCATTTTTAGTAGAATAGGTTTCTTGACAAACTATACTCGTTAAAGGAAAATATCACATTCAATATAATATAATTATATAAAAGAATGAGAACCATCTCCTGATTGAGTAAAGGGGCTTATGTGAGTAAAAGAGAATTTACCGAATATTGGTTGAAATCTGCCAGAGAAGATTGGAAGGTCGCCAGACATCTTTTTGAAAAAGGCGATTATTCATATGCCCTCTTTTTCGGTCATCTTGTCATTGAGAAAACTTTAAAAGCAATATATGCAGATAAATTCGATGATACTCCGCCGTATACTCACAGACTTGTTTATCTGGCTGAAAAAATTTCTCTTGAGTTAAATCCTGAACAACTTGAACTCTTGGAAGTAGTAACAGATTTCAACCTGGAAGCACGATACCCAGATGAGAAATTTTCTTTTAAAAAGAGATGTACTGAGGAATTTACACAGAAGTATTTAAAGAAAATAGATGAGATAAGAAAATGGCTAGTAAAAAAAATACAGCAAAAAAAATAGCGCTAAGATATATAAAGGAACTTAGTAAAAACAACATACCGATTACAGAGGCTATTATCTTCGGTTCATATGCCAGGGGGGATTTTGGACCAGAAAGTGATATCGATATAGCGTTGGTTTCTGAAGCCTTTACTGGTGAAAGATTTGAGGATCGAAGGAAAATAGTACCTTTTCGCCGAAATATAGACAGCAGGATTGAACCCATTCCATTTACACCGGAAGATTATCACAATGGCGGAGCTTTAGCCCGTGAGATAAAAAAGACAGGAATTGTTTTATTGCCATAAAATTGAGAACAAATGATATTGCCTGCTCATATGCGTTAAGGATGTTCTCTGTCTTCCCCGCTCCCTGTAGATTTATCGAGGTAATACACACTTAAAAAGGTGCGTGTCCTATTACTGTCTTAATCCAAAAAGGTTTAAAATATTTGCAGCTTTAGAAAAGTTTTATTCTTATGTCATTCCGTGGCTTGACCGCGGAATCCAGAAATATTGTCCCTGTCTTCAAAAAATGTTTTCTATAGAGTCAGAGAGGCTGAAAAACCTGGAAGAAGATCTTGTCATTTCACATTGAATTGAAAGCCTGTCCCGCTATCTTGTACCGTCATAGTTTTAAGCGACTACGGAAGTCTTTCTGACCACAATAGTATCAACAACGGCGGTTGTTGACGGTGGATTGGATGTTGGACGCTGGATGTTCAATGTTCATTAGTTTTCATCTGTTCATATACGTACACCATATGTCCACTGGCGGACACCTTTTCAAAGAGATAAAACTTCAAATTATAGTCAATACCTTGCCAATCAACGATCTGGCAGCCTTATGACTTCTGGCACAAGCCTTGCTTTATAAAAAATAAAAGATTTTCCCTGCGCCTTGTGCCCTGCACCATGCGCCGGCTTATTACAACCTGGAAATTGTAACATAATAATAATTATTCTCTGGTAAACAGGTATAAACAAGCAACATCCCATGGACAGAATTCTAAAGAAAAAGAGATGGCCGAAGATCATCATGTTTACATCAGCGGGAATATTCCTTCTGGCAATAATACTATACATGTCATTGCGCACAGTCGATTCCAGGCTGAATGTAAATACCGAGCATATAACTATCTCCACAGTAAAAAGGGAGCCTTTTCAGGAATATATAGCTGTTGTGGGAAATGTGCTTCCCATAAACACGATCTATCTGGATGCTGTAGAAGGGGGACGTGTCGAAGAGATATTTTTAGAGGCGGGAACCATTGTAAAGCAGGGTGACCCCATACTGCGTCTTTCAAATACCAACCTGCTTCTTGATATCATGTACCGTGAAGCAGAACTGTTTGAGCAGAGCAACAATCTGAGAAACACGAGGCTTTCTCTGGAACAGAACAGATTGAGATTAAATCAGGAGATTGCGGAGGTGGATTTCAGACTGGAGCAGATCATACGCAAATATAAACGCAACAAGGTGCTCTACGAAGAAAAATTTATATCAACCGAACAGTACGAAGATATCAGAGATGAGCATGAATATATGCTTAAAAAGAGAGAACTCACTGCTGAATCCATGAAAAAGGAGATGGATTTCCGGAATGAACAGGTTGAGCAGCTTGAAGAATCCCTGCAAAGGATGAAGGATAATCTGGAAATAGTAAAGCAGAAGCAGGATAACCTGACCCTTAAAGCCTCGGCAAGCGGACAGCTTACATCACTTAAGGCAGAGATCGGCGAGTCAAAGAGTATCGGTGAAAGGCTGGGCCAGATAGATGAGACTACCGGATTCAAGGTAAGAGCCACGGTTGATGAGCATTTTATCCCCAGAGTAGAAACAGGAAAATCCGGAAAATTTGAAATGGCCGGCAAGGAATATGTGCTGGCAGTAACAAAGGTTTATCCCGAGATTAAGGACGGAGGGTTCGAGATT
>CAZJOB010000446.1:0-3309 GCA_964547435.1 uncultured Desulfatiglans sp.
TCATTACCTTGATGAGCCGCTGAATGACTCATTCAGTGAAAAAATATTCAATAACTATATAAAAATACTGGACCCTGCCAGGGCGCATTTTCTGGAATCTGACATTAATGAATTTTCCATATACCGCCACAGTTTTGATGATGACCTGAAAAAAGGCAATCTTGCATCCGCCTTTTTTATATTCAGGCGATACCACCTGAGAAGAAAACAGAGAATTGATTACTCACTGGAACTACTAGATAAAGGCATTGAAACTCTGGATTTTCAAAAAGATGAATTTCTGGAGCTGGATCGCGAAGAACTTCCCTGGAAGGCTGATATAAACGCAGCAAAGGATCTATGGCGGCGTTTACTTAAAAACGATATCCTTAATCTTAAACTCGGGGACACAAAGGAAGAAGAAGTTCCAACCGCTATAACAAAGCGTTATAAAAATCAATTGCGGCTGATTGATCAGACGAAAAGTGATGATGTGTTCGAATCTTTCATTTCCGCTTATACACGAAGCTATGATCCGCATACCGATTATTTTGCCCCAGATGACTCGGAAAATTTTGATATCCATATGAGATTGTCACTGGAAGGTATTGGGGCCTCACTTCAAAGCGAAGACCAATATGTAAAAGTGGTTAGGCTTGTTGCCGGAGGTCCGGCTGAAAAGGGCAGGGAATTGCAGCCGGAAGACCTCATTATCGCCGTAGGACAGGGTGAAGAAGGTGAGATGCAGGATGTGGAAGGGTGGCGGCTTGATGATGTTGTTAAACTCATACGCGGACCCAGAGGCACTGTTGTCCGGTTGAAGGTGATACCGGCTGATAGTGTTGATATCAGCAAGACCAAAGTCATATCCATTACACGGGATATGGTCAAACTGGAGGAACAGTCCGCCAAGAAGGATATTATAGAAATTATGCGCGGTGAAAAGCTTCATAAGATCGGTGTAATAAAATTACCGGCCTTCTATGTTGATATTCAGGCCGCAATGTCAAAAGATCCTGATTATCGTAGCAGTTCCCGTGATGTCGAAAAACTGGTTTTGGAATTGCTGGAAGAGGGCATTGAAGGCCTGATCGTTGATCTGCGGAACAATGGCGGGGGCGCACTGCATGAGGCCAATGATATGACGGGACTTTTTATAAAAACCGGCCCTGTTGTCCAGATTCGGGATGCCTACGATCAGATCATGCTGATTAATGATGATAATCCTAAACTGGTTTACTCAGGTCCCATGGCCGTACTGGTGAATCGACTCAGCGCCTCGGCCTCGGAAATCTTTGCCGGCGCTATTCAGGATTATGGGCGCGGAATTGTTATTGGAAGCCGCACATTTGGAAAGGGCACTGTTCAGGGCATGGAGGGCCTTAATTCAGGCCGGGTAAAATTCACGGAAGCCAAATACTATAGAATAAATGGCGACAGCACTCAGAACCGGGGCGTGATACCGGACATTACCTTTCCCACAGTCCTGGATCATGATGAAATCGGCGAAAGTTCTTTACCTCAGACCATGGCCTGGGATCAGATTCAACCGGCAGAATACAACAGTCTCGCCGTTCTGAATTCCACTATTGATACCCTGATAAACCTGCACGGGCAGCGCGTCGCGGAAAACGCGGATTTTATATATCTTAATGAGCGTGTAGCGCTTCTGGAAGAAAACCGGAAGAAAACCACTGTATCCCTGAATGAATCAGTGCGAAGACAGGAGCGTAAATCAATGGAACAACGCTTACTGGACATGGAAAACAGGCGCAGGCTGGCCCTTGGATTGGAGACCTATAAAGATTATGCGGAGATGGAATCGGCTGAGAAGGAAGAAGAAACCGATCTGAAAAATGACAGTATGGTTAAGGAGACAGGAGAAATTCTAACAGACTGGCTTGCCGGAAACGGTTCAAAGTAGGGGTATACTCTGAACCACCCTCGTCTGTAGAATTGGATATGTGATATTTGGTGACATTACCAATTAATTATGTTAAATAACTGCAATTCTACATGCCTTTAGCAATAAGATGAAAAACGCGGATAAATCACGCTCGTTCACTTCACACATCGAATCCGCAGGTTGAATATTAGTTTTGAAAATATGCGATTGAAGAGGAGTTGTTATTTATGGGTTATAAATTCAGGTCCATACTTACCTTTATTATTTTCATAGCGATCATTTTTTCTCCTGCCCCATCTTCCAGAGAATCCTCCCCTGTAAAAAAAGATCCTCGATCAATTCTCAGGAAAAAAGTCGCAAAAATGCTCATGGAAAAACCTGGTCCCAAGGGTCGAAAAATACCCTTAACCATACAGAAAAGAATACAGGAAGAAAAAGAGGCTGGCAGCAGGGTAATGACCGGTTCCCTTCAGAGGGAAATCAAAAGATACATTGAAGAGGATATCAGGGATATAAGGATAGCTCTCAACACATTGGATGATTCTGATGAACTGTCAGAAAAGATCGAGGCATATGGAGGCAGAATAATAAGAAAAACTCCTGGTTTTCTGGCCATTGAAATCCCGGTGGATAAGGTTGAAGAGCTGATTCAGGAAAACAGCAGTATAGGTTACGCCAGGCTTCCATTCAGGTTCTTTCCCACAGAAAAGATCAGCGAGGGGGTGGCGTTAACAGGCGCCGACATTTTTCACGACACCATCTACAGGGGGGCAGGCGTAAAGATAGCGGTACTTGATGGAGGCTTCAAGGGGCTGACAGAGGCCCAGGCAGCAGGAGAACTGCCGAATAATGTAATAACACGCAATTATTCAGAGCAGGGGCTTGAGAAAGAATCGTATCATGGAACACGATGCGCCGAGATAATTCATGATATGGCGCCGGACGCGGAACTGCATCTTATTAAAATAGGCGATGAAATGCATGCATATGAGGTAATGAAATATTGTATTGATAACAATATTGACATAGTAAGTCTTTCCATGGGCGCCTTTGGCTCAGGACCCGGGGATGGCACGGGCCCGGTTAATGAAGCATTTAACAGCCTGAGAGACGAGGGGATACTTGTAATTACCTCTGCCGGCAACAGTGGGGACACATCATATGAATATGAAGAAACCACATTAACTGTCGGATCACACTGGGAAGGGCGCTTTACTGACTGGAATGCAGACGGATTCCATGAGTTTATAAGGAGTGATTATAACAGTATATACAATGTAATCTGGGCGTGCCCCTCATTCAATGATGATGGAGATCCTGAAACAAATGAGGTCTCTATAGTGATGAGGTGGGATGACTGGCCTTATTCGAACATAGATTATAACATGTACCTTTATGAAATTGATTTAAAAGCAGGTAAGATC
>CAZJOB010000447.1:0-3303 GCA_964547435.1 uncultured Desulfatiglans sp.
CCATTTTGATTATACTCCATGTTTAATTAAGGCTTTTGTTAAAATCATATACCAGATTAGACTTATCTACCTCACCTAACGGCAAATCAATAATCCCGCTTTCTGTTTCAAGGCGTATATTATTATCATGAAAATCTATCATACGCCCGGTGAAATTTCTGCACCCTTCAATGGGTCTGATCATCCTTATTTTTATCTTCTCACCTATTGCAAGCAAAAAATCCTTTTCACGTTTTAAGGGGCGGTTCAGTCCCGGTGAAGAAACTTCGAGCACATAATCATGATTGATAATATTCTTAACATCTATCAAGTCTCCGAGCTCATTGCTGGCATAGGCGCAGTCGTCAATGGTTACGCCCCCTTCTTTATCGATATATAACCTTAATACCCATCTCCCGTTTACAGACAGATATTCAAGATCAATCAACTCAAATCCGATGCTGTCAAGCACCGGCGTTACAAGTTCATGTATTCTGCCTGTAATTTGAGGAATATTTGTCAAACCAGCACTCTCCGTTCATCAAATAATAAAAAAGCGGGTAAAAAGACCCGCTTCAGAATTATAGACTGTTGATCTGTCAGTTTTATTGCATAACTTATTGAGGCAATATTCTAAACCAACACTGTCCACAATTCGAAGAAGATGAACCATCTCTAATGGAGATTATGGCCAACAACCTCAAAAAGGGAATCAGGTCCTTAACTATAGTAACTCCCTGGAGCGGGCAACGGGGTTCGAACCCGCGACACCAAGCTTGGGAAGCTTGTACTCTACCAACTGAGCTATGCCCGCTTTAAAATCATTTGAACCGGAATATGCCGGAACCCGCTATTATAAAAACCTCGTTTTACCTTTCAACCAGGGATTTAATCAAAGGCAGAGGCATTCATATTCTAATATTTCAGGACCGCATTATCGACATTAGCTTTGATCTTGTCAAGAGATATATCCCTAAATATTCTATTTAACAGTAATTTAATCGATAATAATTTTAAAAATAATATGAATGATTTTTATTGTCAATCCCCTAAAAAAAACATATTATTCTGTTGTTTATTCAGAATTTTTAAATAAGGAGAGCATGTAATCGGTGGAAGAAGAATCAGACCGAGGCATTCTTGACAAAATACTTTATCTTTTTAAAAAGCCTCATCTCCAGAACGGTGCAGACCTGACTGAAGAGATTAATGACCTTATGGATGAAGGTCATGCTAAAGGTTTTATTACAGATGAAGAGTCCGAAATGGTTCACGGGGTGCTTGAATTAAAGGAAACCACGGCTTCTTCAATAATGATACCACGAACCGATATATCTTCTGCGTCAATTGACTCAACCCTTGGAGACCTGATTAACCTGGTCACGACCTGCGGGCACACCAGAATTCCGATATACAGAGAGAATATCGATGAAATAATCGGAATACTGCACGCCAAAGACCTTCTGAAACAACTGGGAGAAGATCCCGACGCCAAGATATCTCAGGATTTTCTCAGAAAGGCATACTATGTCCCGGGGAGTAAAAAAGTGAGTTCGCTTTTAAGGGAGCTGCAGACAAAAAAGACACACATGGCTGTAGTCACTGATGAATACGGGGGAACCGCAGGAATAATTACAATTGAGGATATCATTGAAGAGATAGTTGGGGATATACAGGATGAGCATGATCATGAACAATCCCTTCTTACTATAATTGATGAAAACACAATACTCGTTGACGCCCGCATGGAAGTGGAAAAACTTGAAGAACATTTTAATATTGATCTTCCTGAAGGCGAGTATGAATCCGTAGGCGGTTTCATTATTCTTATATTGGAAAAAATTCCCGAAACCGGAGAAGTTTTCCAGTATAAAAACCTGGAATTCACAATAGAAGCGGCAGATAAAAGGAAAATAGGCAGAGTGCGAATTAACCGTAAGGCACAACCGGATGAAGATTCAAAAGAAGAAGCCAGATACTGACCGATTCGGCATTCATCGTATCCTATCACATAATTTTCAATAAGATCAGTTTTAAAAACCTGTTTTTTTGGACATAAAATGCCCTATTTGCCGATTAGAAAAATTCTGTATTCAATATTATCCGGATTAATGCTAACAATGGCCTTTCCTCCTGGGAAAACGGACTGGATAATCTGGTTTTCAATCATACCTCTGCTTAAAAGCATTGAAAACGAAAACATGTCCAATATTTTCAAACTCGGTGTTATCTCAGGTCTGGCGCACTATCTCACACTCCTTTACTGGATAATAATTGTCCTCAATACCTATGGCGGACTTAGCATCATTTTAAGCATTCTGATTCTGATACTTTTATGCCTCTATCTGTCTGTTTTCACAGGTATTTTCTCCATAATTGCTTCGAGATTCTACAAATCAGGATATTTGATCATTGCAATCCCCATAGTATGGGTGGCGCTTGAATATATAAGATCCGTATTATTTACGGGATTCCCATGGTGCCTTCTGGGTTACAGTCAATACAGGCATCTTCCACTTATTCAGATATCGGACATCTCAGGCGTTTATGGCATATCATTTCTTATAGTATGTGTTAATGCCACAGTGTTTATGCTTTTTCAAAAAAACCCGGTTTTCAATCGGTATAAATCACTTATTGCCGCTTCATTTTTTATAATGGTATTAATCATCGGAACATTGATTTACGGCAACTTTCGTTTAAGGGAATATGATTCTTTACCGAAAGAAGGGAAAAACATTAATGTATCTGTCGTCCAGGGCAACATTGACCAATCAGTGAAATGGGATGAGGCTTTTCAGCAGCAGACCATGGAAAAATATATATCCCTTACCATCCAAAGCTTTGACAGCAGGCCCTCGATTATAGTATGGCCGGAAACAGCCATCCCCTTTTTCTTTGATAAAAACAGACCTGAATCAAAACCGCTTTTTGAAATACCGGCGGAATCAGGCGCACATTTTATCTTCGGATGCCCCGCCTATAAAATAAGCGACAAGGGGACAGAATATTATAACAGGGCAATCTGCATCTCGCCTGATGGTGATATCGCGGGTCAATATGACAAGACACACCTGGTCCCTTTTGGAGAGTACGTCCCCTTAAAAAGATTCCTGCCCTTTGTTCAGCGCCTGGTGACTTCTGCCGGAGACTTTTCCTCAGGGGACAGTGTGGCGCCAATAAGACTTCCGGGAATAAATACGGGCGTTCTTATATGCTATGAAATCATCTTTCCTGATATATCACGCAAACACGTCAGAAAAGGCGCCGATGTATTGATAAACATTACCAATGATGCATGGTTTGGAATATCAAGCGCACCCT